>CAJXSB010000008.1 GCA_913060435.1 uncultured Desulfococcus sp. | reverse complement strand
ATGGTGCCCGTGGACCAGCGATCCATGGCGGACGAATACAGCGAAATCACCACACCCGACCCCGAGGCGCCAGCGCCGGCGCCGGCACTCGAACCCGCAGACCCCGTGGGAACGCTCGATACCGAGGCGGACGTCATGGCGGCCTCGGAAAGGCTGCACGACGCCCGGGAGAACCTCGAAAAGGAGCGGGCCCGCCTCATTTCACTGCAGGCGCAACTCAACACCGTCCAAAAGGTCACCCACTCCAAGGCAGAGGCCAAAAAGCACATGGACCGGCTCGCACGCTTCCGGGAGGAGACCCGGTCGTATGAGGAGAAGCGGCAGGCCTATGAACAGGACCTGGCCCGTTACAACGCCCAAATCGACGAGCTGAACCGGAAGGCCGCGGAACCCGAAGCATCGCCGGCGGCTGCAGCACCGGAAAGCGATGAAGCCCTGGCGGAGGATGACCTGGAGTTCGAATAGCCTTTGAAGGCGGGGATCAGCCGGGTTTGACGGCCGACCGGAGAAGCTGCTTCAGCCCGGCAAGCGTCCCTTTCCAGGCGACGTCCTCCCCCGCCATCAGCGCCACGATCACATCCTTTTCCACGCTCACCTCCAGGACAATCTCCTCGTCGCCCACCTTGAAAACCGCCTCTCCCCAGCGCTCGGCAGGAAGGCCCGAGGCTTCGCAGTCATAATCGGTTCTCACTTCACCGGTCATCCGGATCTCGCTCATCATCTCCTCCTTTGGTCCTGCTTCGTTCCATCTCTGGCTGCCGATCCGGAGCGGGCGCCGCGGCTCCGGATGATTCAACCCGGACCGATTCGACCGCTTCCGTTGCAGCCTCTTTCACCTCCGGTGGATAAGGGCCTTCCAGCACCGAATGCAGTCGGGAAAGCACACCGCTGCCGCCCGCCACCCCGAGGATGTAGAGGATATCCCCCTGAACAGCCGCATCGACCGCCGGAAAGCGCTCCCACAAGGGCGCCACGAGCTGCCTGCCGAGTTCTTCACTCCGCTCCGCAAGGACTTCGGCGGCGACCATCGCCCCCAGCCGCGTCGGCCACTTTTCGTGGGTCAGCAGATCGATGAACTTTGGAAATATCTGTCCGCGCGAAAGCATCATCTCGGCAAGCTCGGCGGCATCGCCCTCCTGGATCATCCGGGTCATGGATTCCGCCCCCATCCGGGAGGCATCCCGCGTGATGATGATCGACCGGATCTCCGAAACGTCCGGCGTCCCGGTCCAACGGAATCGGTCTCCCTGGAACGGATCCTCCAGGATCAGTGTCGGAACGGATCGAACACCGTCGGCGGCAGCCTCATCCGGAAACATTCCCGCGTCAATGATGGTAAGGTCCACCAGGGGAATGCGCTCTGCCGTCAGGGGGAGCATCGCCCGGACAGCGGTCGGACAGAAAGGGCACCCATCGGCGATGTAGAGCCTCCCGCCCGGGAGATCCCGGTCCGCTGCTGCAGCCGGCGCTTCCGGCACCGGCCCGGAGAGCGCCTCCAGAAAGGGCGGCAGCTCCGGCCCTGCGGGGACGGCCCGATATCGAAGGTTCGGCCGTATTTCAAGCGCCGGAGGCTGCCCGGGGGGGCCGGCGGACGGGATCACCTCCACCATGGGCGCACCGTCGGCAAGGGCGCGACAGAACCGCAGAAACGGTTCATCCACTGCTTCTCCACTCCGAAGGAAGGTGAGCACCGCGGGCCCGGCCAGGCCATCGTTCCATTCCGATATGATACGCGCATCTTCAGACAAACCGCCCCCTGTCTACAGCGCTGCAGGGCAACGCCGCCATCGGGCACGTCGGCCTCAAAACGGCATTGCGCGGATGGTGCAAACAAAAGGGCACAACCCGCCGCAGCCGGCCATGCCCGTTTATGCCGGATTCGGCTCGGCTCAGTCGTCCATCTCCTCGAAAAACTCTTTTTCCGCACCGCATTTGGGACAGGTCCAGTCGTCGGGGAGGTCGTCGAACGAGGTCCCGATGCTGATATTGTTCTCGGCATCGCCTTCCGCCGGGTCGTAAATATACCCGCAGGGGCATTCCCATTTGCTCATGTTTTTCTCTGCCATGTGACCATCCTCCATGAATTGAGGGTTCATTAGTAAAGCGTACCACCTGCCGCCGGAAGCGCTTCCAACGGCAACCGCTGCTATCGCGGATAGTTCTCCATGTTCTGCACGTAGGCCTCGAAGTCCTTCTCAAACAGGAACCGGGTGATCATCTCACCCACCTTGTCCGCCGTATCCACATGATATCGTCCCCTCTCATCGCAGCCCGCGATCTGCTTGGCATTTTCAACAATGGATTCCAGCGCCTGTGCGGTGATTTCCACCGTGGCGTTGACGATCAGGGTTGGTCGGGGGTCTTCCATCCGCCATCCTTTCTATAATGGGAGCTTATGCTTGATTGCCGGCGGCGGCACCCACTGCCGGAAGTCATCCGGCCCGCCGGCGGCGCCGTGCTATTCTAATGATATCCTTCGGCCTCCGCGACCTTGCCGCGGAAGACCCGGTAGCTGTAGACAGTATACCCCAGCACCACCGGCAGCACAACAACAACGCCCCAGAGCGTGAATACCTGGGTTTCCCGCTGGGCCGCAGCCTCATAGACGGTCAGGTCGGGCGGAACCGCCAGGGGATAGATGGCGGCCTCGAGCCCCAGATAGGCGGATAAGAAGAGGAGGATGCTGCTGAGAAACGGCATGAGCTCCTTTTTCTTGTTCAGGCTCCAGAGCAGCATGCCGAAGGCGATGATGCCCAGGAGGGGAAAATTCCAGACGAAATAGACGCGGGGCTCGGTAAACCAGCGGGCGGCCAGTTCCGGGGCATGATAGGGCGTCCAGGCGGAGACCAGGAGCATGAAACCGGCCGTGATCAGCGCCGCCCAGAAGGCCTGCCGAAAAGCCCGCTCCTGGACCGTTCCCTCGGTCTTGATGATCAAAAAGGTGGCCCCCAGCAGAATGTAGCCCACGACCAGCGCCAGCCCTACGATGAGCGTAAAGGGATTCAGCCAGTCAAAGGGACCGCCGGCAAAGGCGCCGTCCACCACCCGCACCCCCGTGATGTACCCCCCCAGGGTAAATCCCTGTCCGAGCACCGCCACCAGGCTCCCGATGAAGAATGCCCGATTCCAGGCTTTCTTGTTCTGGGTGTTGGCACGGAATTCAAAGGCGACACCGCGGAAAATGAGACCGAAGAGGAAGGTGAGCAGCGGGATATACAGGGCGCTGAAGAGCACGGTGTATATCTTTGGAAACGCGGCAAACAGCGCCCCGCCGCCGAAGACGATCCACGTCTGATTGGCGTCCCAGATCGGCGCAATGGCGTTCATGAGCGTATCACGCTCCTCCTCGGTCCCGGCGGTGGGAAACAGCAGGCCGATTCCCAGCCCGAAACCATCCAGAATCACATAGAGGATGACCACAAGGCCGACCAGGGCCATCCACAATTGCACCAGATCCATCATCATTCCCTAAACCTCCTTGAGTACGTCTTCAACAGGCCGCATTCCCGAAGGAATCTGGACGGGAGGAATGGGGCTTGAGAGGTCCGGCCCGCTGCGCAGAATCTTCAGGATATAGTAGAAATAGCTCGTACCGATGATGCCGAAAAAGAGGATGAAGACCGAAAACGACCACAGCACGTTCCCCGGGTGGATGGGCGATACGCCTTCCGCAGTGCGCATGAGGCCGTAGGCCACCCAGGGCTGGCGTCCGACCTCCGTGGTAATCCAGCCCATCACCACGGCGAGAAATCCAAGGGGCTGAACCGCCACAAGGGTTTTCAGGAACGGCGTCGAGGTGTAGAGCTGCTTTCGGACGGCCAGCACCAGGGCCCAGACCATCACGCCGATAAAGAGGAAGCCGATGCCCACCATGACCCGGAAGGACCAGTAGGTAATCAGGGCGTTGGGCCGGTCCTCCTTGGGGAAATCCTTCAGCCCCTGCACCCTGCCGTCACGGGAGTGGGTGATCAGGTAGCTGAGGCCGTTGGGGACCGATATCTCCAGCCGGTTCCGCTCGGCCTCCATGTCGGGAATGGCGAACAGTTTGAAGGCGGCGCCGCCCTCGGTGTTGGTCTCCCAGTGACCCTCCATGGCGGCCAGCTTTGCGGGCTGATGCTTGGCGGTGGACAGGCCTTTCATGTCACCGATCATCACCTGGGCCGGCGCGATCACCGCCGCCATGATGAGGGCGATCTTGAGGGAGCGCCCGAAGAAGGCGGTATGCTCTTTCCGGATGAGAAACCAGGCGGCGATGCCCGCGATGGCAAAGGCCGAGGTTTCGTAGGATGCAAGGATCATGTGGCTGAGGTGGGTCGGGAAGGCGGGATTGAAAATGACCTCTCGGAAACTCCGGACCATCAGCTCGCCGTCGACCATCTCAAACCCGGACGGCGTCTGCATCCAGGCGTTGGCCGCCATGATCCAGAAGGACGAGAGGGTTGCGCCGAGGGCAACCAGACAGGTGGACAGGAAGTGGATCGACGGCGAAACCCGGTTCCACCCGAAGAGCATGATCCCCAGAAACCCGGCCTCCAGAAAAAACGCGGTCATGCCCTCAAAGGCCAAAAGCGGCGCCATGACGTTGGCGACATACTGGGAGAAATGTGAAAAATTGGTGCCGAATTCAAACTCCAGCGTAATTCCGCTGACGACGCCGACGGCAAAGTGGAGGGCGAAGATCTTCACCCAGAACCGGTACATGCGGTAGTACATCTCGTCCCGGCTCCGGAGCCAGAGGACTTCAACGACCACCAGGAAAAAAGCGAGCCCGATGGTGAAGGTCGGAAACAGGATATGAAACGCCGTCGTAAAGGCGAACTGCAGCCGTGACAAGAATACAAGGTCCATTGCGGTCTCCATGGCGGCGGCCTGGATCTTCCGCACCGCCGGGTGAAAAACGTTTGAACAACTGCCTCACATCATTGCGTATAGGATAATTCCACCCGGATGTAAATCAAAATGATGCCCTTCAGAAGCTTTCCGCCGGAATTGCCGCTCTTCCCCCCGGCTCCGGCACCCCTGCCAGCGAACGGCTGGTTGACAGGCGCCCCGGGCGTGTCATAGCTTCGATTATCGCTTCGAGTTTGACTCACGCGATGGATGGAGGTGGCCGATGAAACTCGAAATTTGAGGTCGATTATCAGGGAAGCATTCAGCCGAACCAGCGATATGGGGACAACTGCATGATACACACCTTTTTCTCCAAAGAAACAGCCCTGCGGTTCTTTACCGCCATGGTGCTGCCGGCGCTCTTGGCGGGCATGACCTCCGCCGTGATTGGGCCGGCACGGGCGGAACCCGCACTGTCCAATGATGAAAAGCGGGCAATCGTCTACCGGATGTACGCCGACTACCGGAAAGCATTCCCCGGCGTATCGGACATTCATCCCCGGGAGGCCATGGCGCTGATGAATACCGCCAAGGTGGTCTTCGTGGACACGCGGAAACCCGAAGAGATGGCCGTATCCATGCTTCCCGGGGCCATCTCCAGAGAAGCCTTCCTGGCCCATCAGACGGAATACCACGACCACGTTATCATCGCCTACTGCACCATCAGCTACCGCAGCGGCAAATTCGCCGAAGTAATGGCGGAACAGGGTGTTCCCGTCCGGAATCTCACCGGCGGCCTCCTGGCGTGGGTGCTCGAGGGGGGAAAGGTCTATGACGCCAACGGCGAAACCCGCCGGATCCACGTCTACGGCAAGAAATGGAACTACCCCCCGGCGGGCTACACCAGCGTCATCTTCGGGATCTTCGACCGCCTCTTCTGACCCGGAAAACAGCGGCGGCACATCCCGTGTATGCCGGGTGTGCCGCCTTCGATTGCAGGACCGCCGGATCACGGCGGTTTAATGATTTATTTTCCGTGCCTCATAGCATTTACGCTCGATATAGCTCCGGGTGACCTTGTCGTAGACAGCGTCCTTTTCGTGGAGGTACCGGGGGCCGCCCTCCCAGCCGCCGCAGGCCAGGACCACCGTGTCGCCGAGGCAGAACTTTCCGGCATACCCCCTGGAGTTGAGTTCGTTGAGTTTCTGCAGGTCCAATATGATTTTCTGCGGGGAAGCAGCAATTGTTTCCATAACAACCTCCCGTTGGTTGGTTTTCATCAATTCACCTCATCAGCAAACCTAATAACCCGGTGTCGGATGTCAATTCCCGCAGGACGGTCTAACCCACGTAGCTCCGGGCAAAATTGAGCTCGTCGCTTCGGGTCTTAATCCGGCCGTTCAGCTTCGCATTCAAGGTGGCGTCAAGAATTTCGCGGTAGATGGGGCCCGGCTGGACCCCGATCCGCTGCAGATCCCTGCCGCGGATCGAGGTGGTCACCTGTCGAAGATAGGTGAAATAATATGAAATCGCCTTCTGGACCGCCTCGTTCCGGGTGACGGCCATCATGTACAGGAGGACCTCCACCCGGAATCCTGAAAGCTCCCGGTAGATTGTTGCGTTTTCCAGGGGCATATTGCGGCGCAGCCAATAGCGGCACTGGTCTCCGCGGTACCGCTCCTGGCAGAAGATCGACTGGTATCGCTGTGCCATTTCGAATTTCTCGCAGATGGCTCTCGTGGCGTCGGGTTTGAACTGACGGAGCAGCATCATGAAATAGACCGCCCACCTCAAGTATGGCTCCTCCAGAAAGAGCAGGTCATGCCAGTCCAGGACCTTCTTCACCGAACGGAAATTGGCCAGAAGTTTCGGGGCCGGGTGCAGGTCCGAATGGATGTACTTCAGCAGATCGTAGTCATGGAGGCGCCGGATGGCCGGGGTCGGGTCCGCCTCCTCCAGGATCTGGCGTATTTCGTTGAAGATTCTGCGGCCGCTCAGCTTGGTGAAGAGATCCATCTTGACCGCATTCTTGATCAGATTGGAGGTCAGCTTGCCGATGGTGAAGCCAAAGCGCTGCTCAAAACGGATCGCACGGAATATGCGCGTTGGATCCTCGACAAAGCTGAGGTTGTGGAGAATGCGGATGACCTTCTCCTTGAGGTCTTTCTGGGCGGCAAAAAAATCGATCAGGACCCCGAACCTGTCGGCATTGAGCTGGACCGCCAGGGTGTTGATGGTGAAATCCCGCCGGAAGAGATCGAGTTTGATGGAACTCATTTCCACGTTGGGCAGGTCGGCCGGGAATCGATAATATTCCATCCGGGCGGTGGCGACGTCCACCTTGAAGCCGTCCGGGAAGATCACTACCGCTGTGCCGAATTTCGCATAGGTGTGGATGCGGGCATGCTTCATCCGCGCGAACTTCTTGGCGAACGCAATGCCGTTTCCCTCAATGACGATGTCGATGTCGAGGTTGGGGCGGTCGAGGAAGAGATCCCGCACAAAGCCGCCGACCACGTACGCCCCGCATCCCAGTTCATCCGCCACCTGCCCGACGCTCCGGAGGAGCTCCATGATATGGTGCGGCAGCCGCTCCGTCATCTGCCGGAGGATGTTCCGCGTCCGGGCATTCTCCATCTCCACGAACGGGTTGGGCCGCCGCTTTTCGGCGTAGTCATGCTGCTGGATCAGGATGTTGAGGAGATCGGTGCGGGTGATGACGCCGACAATCTCCCCGGCATCGACCACCGGAAGGATCCGCTGCTGGTTCTCGATGATCTGCTCCTGGATATCCGGCAGCGCTGCGTCCGGGGCCACCGTCCCCAACTCCGTCGACATGTATTCCCGCACCAGGGCCCGGTCCAGTTTGAGGAAGAGGGCCTTGGCGATGATCTGGCGGGAGATGTACCCGTTGAGGACCTCCCTGCCGTCGCGGGTTTCGGTCACCAGCAGTGCGTTGACGTTGTAGCGGATCATTCGCTGGCGGGCCTCCTCCAGCGGCATGTCGACATCCACGCGGATTGCCGGCGAGGACATCAGGTCCCGGGCCTGCTTGCTCGACCGGACCTCCTGGTAGAGGAGATCGAGGAGCTCCTGCTCCACCTGAATCAGGGTCTTGTTCTTGATGGATGCCGATGCGGCGAAGGCGTGCCCGCCCCCGCCCAGCCGGCCGACGATGGCGCCGACATCCACGTCCGGATTCCGGCTCCTGGCGACGACATAGACCTTGCTGTCCATGCGCCCCAAGGCGAAAATCACGGGGATGTTTTCCATCTTGACCATTTTGTGGACCAGAAACGCGAAATCCGGAACATAGTGTTCCGTGCTGACCAGCGTCATGGCGATCTCGACCCCGCCGATATGGTGCCGGACCACCGCCTGCAGCATATCGTTCAGAAGCCCCACCTGCTCAAAGCTCATCTCCCGGGCAGTGAGGTTGGAGATGATGTCGAGCTTTGCCCCTTGGGCCACCAGGAAGGCCGCGGCCAGGAAGTCCGCTTCGGTGGTGGAGGAGAATGTAAAGGATCCGGTGTCCTCGTAAATGCCGAGACACATGATCGTGGCCTCGTCGGCCGACAGGGGAATGTTGCGCTCCCGGATGATCCGCGTGAGGATGCTGATGGCCGCGCCCGTGGGCTCGACGACCTCGATATGGCCCTGGATGTCGTTCTGGAGCGCAGGGTGGTGGTCGTAGATGTGGATCTCCAGATCTTCCCTGTCGAGGATTTCGGAGAAGCGGCCGATCCGGGACGGCTGCCGCGTGTCGACCAGCACCAGCCGCCGGATCTTCTCGAATTCGATGTCCCGGATGTCCGCCATATTGAACAGATAGACCATCGACTGGACAAAGAAGTTCCGAAGCGTCTTCTCGTGGGATCCGGGGAAGACGACAATGCTGTCGGGGTAGAGCTTCTGGGCCGCGAGCATGCACGCCATGGCGTCGAAATCGGCGTTCATGTGGGTGGTGATCACCGTCAGGCCCGGCGCCGCGCCGGTATCGGTCGTCCTTCCCATATGCCTCCCGTGCTGGCCCATATGCCTCCCCCGCTGGCCGTTGTCCCTGGAAACCGGCGTCGATCTGCCGCCGATCCGGAAGCATACACCTTCGGAGGGGGTCTGATCAAGAAGCACCTTCCCCCGATGCCGCTGGAGATGCCGCCCTGGCGCAAGGTTTTCGCCGCATCTTGATTCCGATATGGGAGATGGGTTATAGAAGGAAGCCACCGGCCGGAGGAGAGCTCCCGCCGGGGCGCCGCCGAAGGGATCCGGATCCAGCCATTTCCGGGAAAAGCCATGGGGCGGCCGGGCCGGAGCCAGAAAACACGAGGAGGAGATTGTGAATTACCATCAGATCGATGCTATTGATGCGAAGGAGCTGGTTGAAGGGTTCAAAGCGCGATTCGTCCATGGAGAGAACATGACGTTCGCCTATTGGGATATCGCCAAAGGCGCCCGGCTGCCCAGCCATTCCCACGTCCACGAGCAGGTGGTCAATATGCTGGAGGGTCGATTCGAGCTGACCGTGGACGGGGAGACCCGCCTTCTCGCTGCAGGAGACGTGGTCATCATCCCGCCCAACGCGGAACACGCTGGAATGGCTGTGACGCAATGCCGCATCTTGGACGTTTTTCACCCGGTTCGCGAGGACTACCGCTAAAGCCCCCCTGTCTGCAGTGCCCGGGGTCTGCCGCTTCTGCGCCGGCAATGGGCAGGATGCCGTCAGCAGGAACGGGCCGCTTTCCAGAACGGCGACATTTCCCGGAGCCGCTCGATAATGGGCGGCAGCTTCTCGACCACGTAGTCGACCTCTTCGCGGGTATTGTAGATGCTGAGGCTGAAACGGACCGACCCGTGGGCCGCGGTATAGGGGACGCCCATGGCCCGCAGCACATGGGACGGCTCCAGAGATCCCGAGGTGCAGGCCGACCCCGATGAGGCGCAGATTCCCAACTCGTCCATCATCAGCAGAATCGACTCCCCTTCGATGAACTCAAAGGAGATGTTGGTCGTGTTGGGAAGCCGGTGCGTGGTGTCGCCGTTGACGAGGGCATGGGGAACGGCGGAAAGGATGCCCGATTCCAGTCGGTCTCTGAGCTCCTTCACCCGAGTGTTCTCCTCATCCATGTGGGCTTCCGCCAGCGCCGCCGCCTTGCCCAGCGCCACGATGGCGGCGACGTTCTCGGTCCCGCCCCTGCGGTTGCCCTCCTGGTGCCCGCCAATGAGAAACGGCGTAAACTTGGTTCCTTTTCTGACATAAAGGGCGCCGACGCCTTTGGGGGCGTGCAGCTTGTGCCCGGAGAGCGAAAGCATGTCGATCGGCGTCTCCTGGATGTTCATGGGGACCTTGCCCACCGCCTGAACCGCGTCCGTATGGAAAATCACACCGCGCTCACTCACCGCCCGTGCAATCTCCTCCACTGGAAACATGACGCCCGTCTCGTTGTTGCCCCACATCAGGCTGACCAGGGCCGTGTCATCGTTGAGATGGTCGTACAGGTAGTCGAGGTCGAGGCGCCCTTTTCCGTCCACCGGCACAGAGCTCACCCGATATCCGTTGTTGCCGAGATATTCATAGAGATTCTTGACGGCGGAATGCTCGACCCTGCTGGTAATAATATGCCGCTTGTGGGGATTCACCCGGACGGCGGCCCATATGGCGGTGCTGTCGCTTTCGGTGCCGCAGCTCGTAAAGACGATTTCTTCGGAAGAGACCCCAAGGAGGGCCGCCACCCGCTCCCGGGCTTCACGAATCTTGGCTGCGGTCCGGCGCGCCATGCCATACATGCTGGACGGGTTGCCGAAATGCTCCCGAAGGTAAGGCAGCATCTCGTCCACCACCTCGGGGGCGACGGCCGTCGTGGCGTTGTTGTCGAAGTATACGGTTCTCATCAGCACACCTCCTCTACCACCAGCTCCGGCAGGACAAGTTCACGCAGCTTCTTTTCCACAAAGTCCTTGAGGGTGATCTGGGATGCGCTGCAGGTGGAGCAGGAACCCCGGAGCTTCACCTGGACCCGGTTTCCGTCCACATCCAGCAGCTCGATGTCCCCGCCGTCCTGTTGGAGGGCCGGCTTGATCTCCCGCTCGAATGTCTCTTCGATCAGCCTTATTTTCTGGATATTGCTCATTTTGGGCGGGGCAGCCGCCTCCGGGGCCTGCCCCGTCACCTCGTCGATAAGGGCCTGGATCCGGTCGTGGCAATTACCGCAGCCGCCACCAGCCTTGATGTAATTGGTCACGTCCTCGATGGCGGCCAGATGATGGTCGGTGAGGGCCCGCCGGATCTCGACGTCCGTCACGCCGAAGCATTCGCAGACCAATTCACCCTCTTTCTCCTCCACGGGCGTGCCCCGGTAGCAGGCGATGGCCTTTTCCAGGGCCTCCTGCCCCATGACCGAGCAGTGCATCTTCTCTTTGGGAAGGCCGCCCAGAAAGGATGCGATATCATCATTGGTGATCTTTTCGGCCTCCTCGAGGGTCTTTCCCTTGAGCATCTCGGTCAGGGCCGATGAAGACGCGATGGCGCTGGCGCACCCGAATGTCTGAAACTTGACATCGGCGATGCGCTTGTCGTCATCCAGCTTGAATGTCAATTTCAACGCGTCTCCACAGGAGATGGAGCCAACCTCTCCGACGCCGTCTGCATCTTCGATCACGCCGACATTCCGAGGATTCAAAAAATGATCCTTTACTTTATCTGAATATTCCCACATGAAATCCTCCCGGTCTGCTGAAGAGAACCGGAATGAACGATACCGGTCTCATCTTGATAAACTTTTTGTTGACTCAAACCACAATAATAATCATCTATGCTCGAAAAGAAAGCCGCCCACGGCACCCATCCGGCAGCGCCGCACCACCATTTCTTGACACACCCTATGCTTTCTTCTATGATTGGCACCCTTGTCTGCGCCGCTGATGGGAAACGGATCGAGGGACATCTGCAGCAGCCGTTTCGAATCACCAATGGGAGGGGTGGTGGCCGATCCGCGGGTGTGCTGGACTTTTTTCGCAGGTGAAGCGCATCTGCGGATGACAACCGGATCCGGCGTCAATGCCGGTCAGAAGCGGGGACGGCAGCGCTGCTGCCCCACGGAAAGAGACCTATGTCGCGCAAGATGATGATATCCAAAAAGGCGACGGCCGTCCTGATCTACGGCCGCCCTCTCCTGGTCTTCGGAGGAATGCTCTGTGCCGTCGGCGTCATGTGGAACCGGAGCCCCGCGCTGTACACCCTGGGCGTCACCCTTCTTTTCATCTCCATGACCTTCGATCTGGTGGACGGCTGGTTCGCCGCACGCTTCCAGCCTCACCCCACGCTGGCGCAGCTCGCCGACCGCATTATGGACAAGATCGTCTATTCGATCATATTCCCCCTGATCGCGGTGGGCATCATGTGGCGCCTGGTCAACTTCGCCCCCGGCCTCCGGCGGATCGAGCTGCTTCATGCCATTTTCGTGCTGCTGCTGTGCATCGCCGTTCTGGTCCGGGACAATTTCGCGAGCTTCATGCGCAGCTTCGCGATTCGTCAGGGACAGGAGCCCGAACCCAGCGAGTTCACCCGCCTCCGTACCATCGTGGCGGCGCCGGTCGGCGCCCTGCTGTACGCCCATGCCTTCTATATTCCTGAGATTCCCGCAAGCGCGGCCGCCTCACGGATTTACCCCTATATCTCCTGGCTTGGAAGCATCCCGGTGCGGGGGCTGTTTCTGATCGAGATCGTGTTTTTCATCATCACCTTCGGCTCCATCGCGGCCTATTGCCGGAAATACGGCAATTACTGCCTGGATGATCTCTGTCTCGACGACGAGCTGCTCCGCCGGCGGATTCTCTCGTTTCTGCCGAACGCTCTTACGGTGATGAATGCGATGATGGGGCTGCTGGCGGTATTTTTCGCGTATCAGGGGCGATTCCGCGAGGCCTATCTGCTGCTGATGGGCGCCGCCATGTTCGACAAGCTGGATGGCGCCGTTGCCCGGCGGCTGGGCCTTACCGACCCCCTGCCGGAAACGGTGGACCAGCCGCGGCCAAGGATCAACCTCGGGAGCATCATGGACGATCTCGCCGACGGCGTCAGCTTCTGCATCGTTCCGGCGTGGATGTTTTACATCGCCATTGCCAGCATCGAAGACCCCTTCGCACGGAAGCTCGCCGCCGGTCCGATAGCCCTCTTCTACGCGCTGATGGGGATCATCCGACTGATCTACTTCACGCTGGACAAATCTCCCATACCGGGCTTTTTCAAGGGCCTGCCCACGCCGGCGGCGGCGCTGCTGGTCACCTCCCCCCTCATCATGCTCAGTCAGGCGGCCCAGAGCGCACCGGAGTGGATCGGCTTCTGGGGAATTTTTTCCGCGTCGCTGGTGGTTTTCAGCGGCATCATCATGAACATCTATCCGATCCACTACCTTCACCTGGGACGGTTCATGAGCCGCCAGCCATGGTTTGCCCGAAGCAGCATCCTGCTGCTGCTGGCCTTTGCCTTCACCCCGTTCCTCGGGCACGTGGCCTTCTGCTACGGCGTTCTGTATGTGCTCTCCCCGCTCGTTACCTGGCGCATCGACCCGGCGGTCGCCGCCCGGGAGGAGCGGCACAACGATCCGACCGGCTGATGCGGCCGAATCTTCAGCCGTCGCCGCCGCCCTCTCTTTTCCCGCCGGATGCATCCCGCGGTTTGGCACGCCGGCTCGCCGCAGGGCGGCCCTCCGCATCCGCAGCCCCGTTTTCCTCCGGTGCGGTGAGCGCATCGGGACCCTCCGGTACCACTGCCGCATCGGCGCTGTTTTCGCGGGTCCGGTCCCAGGCCTCTGCAAAGGGTTCGAATTCGGGGTAGACCTCGTCTTCGATATCCTGCTCATCCTGCGCCAGGGCCGCAAGCCACTCGGCTTCGGCCCCTTCCGGTTCGTCCGCCGCGGGAATTTCCGGCGCCGGCGTCTTTTCCGTATTCTCCATCTCCTTTTCCAGGTAGAATCGTTTCTGCATCCGCCGCCGGGCCATCTTCTGAAGATCCACGACCGAGTCGTTTTCATCCACGATCTCGGTGCCCAGCACCGTCTCGATAAGGTCTTCCAGCGTTACCAGCCCCGATACGCCGCCGTATTCATCCCCGATGATGGCGATATGAAGCCGTTTCTTGAGAAAATTGGTGAGAAGCGCCAGGCAGTTTTCCTTTTCCCGGACGAACATGATCGGCTTGGTGATGGAGGTCAGGCGGGTCTCGGGACGACTCTGGATCTGGGCGGAGCTGATGTCATGGGTCATCACATATCCAACAATATTCTCCCGGTCTCCCCGGTAGACCGGGATCCGGGTGAAACCCTTCTCCCGCGCGACGGTCACCGCCTCCGCCACCGTCATCTCCTCGTCCATGGTGAACATGACGGTCCTGGGGGTCATGATTTCCTCGATGGGTTTGCCTTCCAGGCTGATGATATTGTGGAGCATCAGGCTCTCCCACTGGGAGATTTCTCCGCCACGCGCCCCCAGCCGGATGGTTCCCAGGATATCCTCTTCGGTCACCGCCGGCCCCCGGCCTTCATCCCGCATGAGCGCCTGGGAAAATCGCTGGGTCATGAAAATCAGCGGATAGAGCGCGTATTTCATCACCGTCAGCGGCCACACGATGTAGGGCCATAGGTGGCGCCAATGAACGGCACCGAGGGTCTTGGGGATGATTTCGGAAAAGAGAAGAATCGCCAGCGTGAACAGGAGGGAGAAGAGAGGGACCATGCCGTCGCCCAGAGCTTTGCTGGCATACATGCCGGCCAGGGTGGCGCCGGCAGTATTGGCGACGGTGTTGAGGATCAGGATCGCCGACAGCGGGACGGAAATCCTGCTCTTCATGTGGATCATCTTGATCGCCTTGGCCTTTCTGTTCTTACCGGTCTTTTCCGCCTCCAGGGTCCCCATCCGTGTCGAGTACAACACGGCTTCGTAGAGAGAGCATTGGAAGGATATCAAAATGGTCATCAACACGACCACAATCAGAATAGCCATTAATATTCCTTGGGTGTCTATTGATAAAAAATATGCTTGTGTATCGAGAGGATACGGCAAAAGAACGAATAAACGAATATGTCTGGCGGCTGCATCGATGACGATTTTCGTCCGCGAAAGTTCTCATTTGCGGACGCCCGCCCGGGAAGGCGGCGCCACCCCTTTTCCGCCGCGAATACCGCCATTGGTCTTCCGGGCCTGCAGCTGGGGGGCGGACCATTGGCCAGTGGCGATCATATTGGCGCGCAACACCGATCGCAACAGCCCCATGGCCGGAATCGCCGACACCGGACTCGACATCACGGGGGCGGATTGCGGTCTACACGCATGCGTTTCGTTTTTTCCTCATGTTCCGGCAAGAGGGGTCGTTCGGCAGGTCGATATGCGCCCCCCGCCGAAATGCGGAAGGCACTACCGGGGGGGCGAGTGGTCAGGCGATGGGTGCGCCATAAAGGAACGTTGTCTTCTGGGCTTGGATCCATGATGATTACATTAAGCGGCTGATGACCGACTCCGACAGGGAGTCGTCATCCGATTTAAAGACCGGAATCAGTTCAGCGGCGATCTCTTTGATCGACTTGATTTTCTTTCTTCTCATGACGCCCTGGATTTTTTCCACACCGTCCTCGATGAGCTTCAGCCCCTCGGCAATGCGGACGATATCGTCTCTCGAAATCCGCTCCTCGGCCATGTTCCCCCCTTTCTGCTGTTGTGTTGCGCCCATTGATGCATCTTGCGCAATGGGCGCAATTAATAATATAGGTGACCCTGGGGGTGAATGTCAAAAGAAATGATTTTTTTCATGCGGCACGCCGCGCTTGTCCGGCCCTTCTCAACGGCAGGCAACCCCATGCGGCCGTCGGCAGAAGACGGTTAGTAGAGCGCCTTGTTGCGGATCAGCGTGTACCGAAGATCCATCCGGCGCTCCCCTTTGGCGGGTTTGAGATCGACGATGAGCCGCCACTTCGAATGGGCCTCCATCAGGTCCGCCGCCTGCATGACCTTCCACATCACCAGAGGGGATTCGCCGGGCTTGACGGCGATGGATTCGCTCTCTTCGATGGAGATCTCATCATCTTCATGCCCCCCGGGGCTGACACCGACCAGGGCGCTGCCGTCCCCGTAATAGAGCAGTGCCTTGTTGATGGCTGCCGACAGCTTCGGGGCGTGGGTTGAAATTTCCTTTTGGATCGTGTTGACCAGTTCAAACGGTGTCATGCGCACTCCTTGACGATTTCAGAGATGCCCCCCGATGGGCGGATGCGCCCGGCGGGGAGGGTAACAGGGGCTACAGATATCAGATTTTCCGGCAAAAAAAAAGCACCCACTTCATCAAAAAGTGGGTGCATGCAACAGTGGCGGTCGGGCTGCGCCCGCCCTTTGGGCAAGCTGGCCGGCTATGCCGTTTCGATACTTGCGTCCTCCTCCCGCCCGAGGGTCTGGGTCGCCTGTTCTCTCAGCTTGTATTTCTGAATCTTGCCGCTGGCGGTCGTGGGATATTCATCGACAAAAAGGAAATGCGCCGGGATTTTGTGAAAGGCGATCTTGTCCTTGCAAAACGCCTTCAACTCTTCCTCGTCAGCGGCGGTTCCCACCTTCAGCTGGATGAAGGCCGCGACCTCTTCGCCGTATTTCCGGCTGGGGATTCCAACGACCTGGACATCCCGGACCTTGGGGGGGGTATAGAGGAACTCCTCGATCTCCCTGGGATAGATATTCTCCCCCCCCCGGATGATCATATCCTTGATCCGGCCGGTGATCTTGCAGTAGCCGTTCTCATCCATGATCGCAAGGTCCCCCGTGTGGAGCCAGCCATCGGCATCAATGGCCTCCGCCGTGGCCTCGGGGTTCTTGTAGTAGCCCTTCATGACGTGATAACCGCGGGTGCACAGCTCGCCCTGGACCCCCGCCGGTACGGTCTCGAGGGTCGCCGGATCGACGATCTTAACCTCCACGTTGGGCAGCGCGCGCCCCACCGTGCTGACGCGCAGCTCCAGCGAATCCTCCCGCCGGGTCTGGGTGATGCCGGGGGATGCCTCGGTCTGACCGTAGACGATGGTCATTTCATTGGCCCCCATGACGTTGACCACCTTTTTCATGACCTCGATGGGGCAGGGGGAACCGGCCATGATACCCGTTCGAAGGCTCTTGGTATCGTAGGATTTTTTCTCCATGGCCTCCAGCTCGGCGATGAACATGGTGGGGACGCCGTGCAGGGCCGTGCAGCGGTTCTGCTCGACCACATCGAGCACCTTTTCTGCGGTGAAAGACGGCACCGGCGACATGCAGGATGCCGAAACGACACAGGCGAGGGTGCCCAGCACACAGCCGAAACAGTGGAAAAACGGCACGGGGATGCACATATTGTCCTCGTCGGACAGGTTCATGCATTCGGCCAGGCTTTTGGCGTTGCCGATGAGGTTGGTGTGGGTCAGCATGACCCCTTTGGGAAATCCAGTGGTGCCCGAGGTGTACTGCATATTGATCACGTCATCGGGATCCAGGGAATCCTGACGTGCCTGGAGGTCCGCATCCGATACCGATTGCCCCATTTCAATCATATCATCCCAGGTATACATTCCCGGCTGCCGCTCCCCGGAGATCAGGACGACGTTTTTGAGCATGGGCAGCTTGGCGCATTCCAGACTGCCGGGCTCGCAGTCCTTCAGCTCGGGGCAGACCTCTTTGACGATGTTGATATAGTCATCGGGTCCCCGAACGCCGCCCACCAGCACCAGCGTCGTGGCATCGGACTGTTTCAGCAGGTATTCCAGCTCGAAGCTGCGGTAGTTGGTGTTGACGGTGACGAGAACGCCCCCCATCTTGCCGGTCCCGAACTGGGAGAAAAGCCACTCCGGGACATTGTTGGCCCAGATGGCGATATGGTCCCCCTTCTCAACCCCGAGGGCCATGAACCCCTTGGCCACGTCACTGCAGACCTTCTTGAATTCCCCGTAGTTGTAGTCGATGCCCTCATCGCTGTAGATCACGGCTTTGCTGTCGCCGAGCTGTTCTGCCACCTGATCAACCAGCTGACCAATGGTGGTCTTGCCCACTTCATACTTCGGTACCTGCATATTTCCTCTCCTTAAAGCGTTATCAAAGGCGGGGCGGCGCCGTCACCTACCCCCCGGCCCCGCGGTCCGGATGCCGCCGGGCATTCGTCCGGGGCGGCCATGGCTGCCGGCACCCCGCCTGAGTTTACTGCAGAACCTTTTTACCGCATCACGATTCAGTTGACCAGCCGCTTCCGGCCACCCCATTCCTTGTCCCGCAGTTTGAATTTCTGGATCTTGCCGGTGGCCGTTTTGGGCAGCTCTCCAAACTCGACAACCTTGGGCGCCTTGAAGCGCGCCAGGTTCTCCTTGCAGAAAGCGATGATATCCTCCGGATTCGGATCGGCGCCGGGCTTCGGGACCACAAAGGCCTTGGGAACCTCGCCCCATTTTTCATCGGGAATCGGGATGACGGCCACCTCCATGACGTCGGGGTGCTTGTAGATGACATTCTCCACCTCGACCGTTGAGATATTCTCGCCGCCGCTGATGATGATGTCCTTCTTACGGTCCATGATCTGGGCATAATTGTTGGGGTGCATGACTGCCAGGTCCCCGCTGTGGAACCACCCGCCCTTGAAGGCTTCGGCCGTCGCTTCGGGGTCCTTGTAGTATCCGAGCATCACGTTGTTGCCCCGCATGACGATCTCGCCGATGGTCTGCCCGTCCCTGGGAACCGGCTCCATGGTGGCGGAATCTACGACGTCCATATACATGGCGATAATATACGGGACGCCCTGCCGGGCCTTGATCTGCGCCCGCTCCTCGAGGGGAAGATCATCCCATTTCGCCTGCCACTGGCAGACGCTGTGGGGCCCGAACACCTCGGTCAGGCCATAGGTCTGGGTGATGTTGGCCCCGATGCTTTCCATATTCTGGATGACCGTCGGCGCCGGCGGGGCTCCGGCCGTCATGATCTCGAGCTTGTGGTCGAGCTTGATGTTGTGCTGGGTGGCGTAGGTGGACATGCCGATCAGGATGGTCGGCGCCGCGCAGAGGTGCGTGACCCCCTCCGCTTCGATCAGCCGGTAAATCTCTTCGGGAACCACCTTCCGGAGGCAGAGGTGGGTGGCCCCCATGGCCGTAATGCCCCAGGTAAAGCACCAGCCGTTGCAGTGGAACATGGGAAGCGTCCAGAGATAGACCGAGCGGCTGTTGGTGCCGAATTCCAGCTGTTCGCCCAGAGCATTCATGTAGGCGCCCCGATGGTGGTACATGACGCCCTTGGGCCGTCCGGTGGTGCCGGATGTGTAGTTGATGGTCATGACCTGATATTCGTCGTCGATATCGGCCACGATGGGATCCGGAGAACCGGTGGCCAGGAATTCCTCGTACGTCATCCCGTCGAGGGGGCGTTCGTCGCTGATGTCGCAGATGTTGACGTAGGTCTCGACCTTGGGAAGCTCGGCCGCAGAGGAGGCCACGAGCCCTGCGAACTCATTGTCCGCGAAGACGGCCTTGGCGTCCGAGTGATCCAGAATGTAGGCCACCTCGCCGGCGGAGAGGCGGATGTTGATGCTGACCAGCGCCGCCCCGATCATGGGAACGGCGTAGTGGGCCTCCAGCATGGGCGGGGTGTTGGGGCAGATGAACGCCACCTTGTCGCCCTTGCCGATGCCGATTTTTTTCAGCGCGCTGGCCAGGCGGTTGACCCGTTCGTAGAATTCCGTGTAGGAGTATCTCTGGTCGCCATAGATAACGGCGATCTTGTCATCGTAGACGGCAGCAGCGCGGCTGATGAAATGAACGGGGGTCAAGATATCGAAGTAGACACTTTTGTCGGACATGGAACCTTTCCTCCCAGTTAAATGCCATTCATATGCTGATCGCGGTATCGCTTCACGGTGTCTTCATCCACCAGGCTGCGGACCTTGAGGAGGCACTGATCGTCCTGGCATGCCTCTTTCCAGATCTCGGGAACGACCTCGATGATGAGGCGCTTCTGATCGTCGGGGCTCAACCCCAAAACCGCTTGTTTTATTTCTTCGAAGGTCATCCAATTCCTCCTTGGTAGGCTTTTGCATTGTGGTCAATATATGGGGGCGTTGCCGGCCCGGTCCCCCGCGCCGGCAACGCCGCGCGTGCACTATCAGTGGCCTTCATGGGTGTAGAAGGGCCATTTGTGAAAAAACCACTCGTTCCAAAGCAGCGGAATGATCCACCAGAAGTTCCAGATGAGGGATTCGCCGTGGACGAATTTGTGGTCCCAGTGGGGATTCCCGAGGCCCCATCCGCCCCAGCCGATGTAGTAGAAAATAATGTAGTTGACGGCGCAGAGCACCAGGACGCCCACGGTCCGGAACCAGAAGGCCGCCCAGGAGTCCTTGTCCGCCATGGGGACGATGTCGTCAAAATAATGGTGCCAGGCCAGGAAGGGGATCAGGGTAAACCCGGCGATTTCCGCAGCGTGGTACCACAGGAACCGTATGAGCTCGGCATGCTCGGGCTTGGCCTCCTCCAGGTGGTGAAGCACGTCATGGGGCAGCCAGAGGGGTGCGATCTTGACGCAGAAAAGTGCGATGACATACCCGAGAAAGACATTGATCACAAAGGAGATCAAGCCTTTCCACGGCTGGGGCAGGGGGATGAGGCTCCAGGGCTTCATGCGCCAGACATTGGGGGTCATGAAGAGGATGATGATCATCCATTCCCACCAGCCGAAAACCCAGTGGACGTGGGTGATTCCGGCAATGCCGCCCCACCAGGGCGTGTTCAAGCCGAAAGAGCTCCCCAGGGCCTTGCCGAAGACCAGCCCCCAGAACGGCACGATCAGGACCGAATAGAAGAAGAGGGTCCACATGGAGCACCAGCCGATCTCGGCGAGCCCGGCCTGGGGCTGGGGAAGGTCGCTGGGCCGGACGGGCCATTTGCCGAAGAGGATGGTGACAAAGGGGTAGCTGTAGAAGCCGATCAGGACGAAGCAGACCACGGCGCTTTCGGCGAAATGCTTGGCCTGCATGGTGGCCAGGTCAATGCTGCCCGCCTGGCCGGCAGCCGCCAGGGCCTCCAGATTGCTCTGGCTCAGGAAATTGAAGCCCAGGCCGAAAATCCGGTAGAAGACAACATGGATCATAAACCAGACGATCACCAGGTTCATGATGGTCTGAACAATGCCCCGGGCCGGCTGGGGCAGTTTTTCAAACGGCCAGTCGCCGAGGAACATGTGCTGGTAGAGCCCCACCAGAATCATCATGGCGAGATACATGACAAAAGGATACGGAAATGCACCGACCAGACCTCGCGGATCGCTGAAGATGAACCAGAGAACCCAGGCGATGGCCGTAAACGACGCCAGCGAGATAATGCCGGTCATCGGCTGACCCCATCTGGCCGTCAACTCCCCGTGGGCGGCCGCCGGTTTGGCCGCTGCTTTCACTGAACTTCCGGATTGAACGACACCTGCTTGAGACATACCTTCCTCCCTTGGTTGTGAATCGGGGCGTTCGGCGCTCCCCTTCCCGAACCGCGCCCCTTCGATTGATAATATAACCGTTTCAAACGATTACGTTCTTCCCCACTCCAAGCTTCTGAGCTCGACCCTCCGGATCTTGCCGCTGATGGTCTTGGGCAGGGAATCTACAAACGCTATCTTTCTGGGGTATTTGTAAGGTGCGGTGACCTTTTTGACGTGGTCTTGAAGCTCCTTGGCCATGGCATCGTCCGGCGTGTAGCCGGGAGCGAGAATGATGAATGCCTTTACCACCTCGCCCCGGATGGGATCCGGGCTGGAGACCACGGCGGATTCGGCGACGGCGGGGTGCTCGATCAGGGCGCTCTCCACCTCGAAGGGGCCGATGCGATAGCCCGAGGTCAAGATTACGTCGTCGGACCTGCCGACATACCAGAAATAGCCGTCCTCGTCCTTGTAGGCCCGGTCTCCCGTCCGATACCAGTCCCCCCGGAAAACCGACGCGGTGCGCTCCTTCTCCTTCCAGTATTCCTTGAACAGGCCTACCGGCCGGTTGGGCCGGATGCTCACGGCGATCTCTCCCTCGGTGTTGGGGGGAAGAATGTCGCCCTGATCATTGATGACATGAAGCTCCACGCCGGGAGCGGGTTTGCCCATGGAGCCGAATCGGGGTTCGATGCAGGGAAAGGACCCGCAGAGCAGGGCCGTTTCGGTCTGACCGTAGCCGTCGCGGATGGTGCATCCCGTGTTTTCCTTCCAGATCTCTATGATCTCGGGATTGAGTGGCTCGCCGGCGCTGACGCAGTGGCGAAGGCTCGGAAAGGAAAAACCGCTCAGGTCCTGCTGCACCATGATCCGGTAGATGGTCGGGGCGGCGCAGAGGGTCGTCACCGGATATCGGGCCAGCAGGGCCAGGGTTTTGGCCGGGTCGAACCGGTCGGCATCATGGATAAACTGAGCCGTACCGCAACTCCAGGGGCCGAAATAGCTGCTCCAGGCGGCCTTGGCCCATCCAGTGTCGCTGATATTCCAGTGAAGGTCGCTCTCCCGGAGATCAAGCCAGTACCGCCCGGTAATCTCGTGGGCGATGGGATACGAGGCGTGGGTGTGGAGCGCCATCTTGGGGTAGCCGGTGGTGCCCGAGGTGAAATAGATGATGCAGCCGTCCCGGCTCAGGGTTCGGGCAGTGGCAAAGTCGCTGGACGAATCGGCAATGATGTCACCGTAGCATGCCCAGTCGTCCCTGGGTTCTCCCACAACGATCTTTGATTTGACCAAAGGGCATTCGTCGGCGATGGCGTCGAAGCGATCGGCGACTTCCGGCAGCGTAATAATGCAGGCCGCCTCCGAACGATTGGCCCGAAACGTCAGGTCCTTGGCGGTGAGCTGGGTTGTTCCGGGCGCCACCACGGCGCCCATGCGGATGCAGGCGGTAAAGGCCTCCCACCACGCGATATCCCTGGGAAGCACGAGCATGACCACATCCCCCTGTCGCACCCCCCGCTCCGTCAGGGCGTTTGCCAGCCGTCTGGAGGCCTCGCTCAATTCTCTGAAGGTCTTTCGGATCTCGAGGCCGGCGTCGTTCACCCACCAAAGGGCGAGCCGCCCGGGATCTTCGGCCCACCGGTCGATGACGTCGCCGGCAAAATTGAAGTATGTGGGGACGCTGTATTTGAAGGCATCGCGGGTTGTGTCGTAATCCACCATATTGTGCGTCTGCCCCATCAAATCCTCCCCCGAATGTTTTTCATGCCCTGACACCGGACCCGGCTCCTGTTGAAGTGCAGGAGCGGCAAGGCCGGATCGTCGTTCTCTCTCGCCCCCTAAAAAATGATCGAGCGCTCAATCTTTAATTTGGAACATAAAAAACACGCCCGAATTATTTTCTGATCGAGCGCTCGATTTTATACATGGACAGCATTTTAGCCGCATGGGGCGATATTTGTCAATATCTTTTTGCGCAGGCTTTACAAAATGAACGGCATTCTAAGCAATAAAGAGATGCAGCCGCTTTCTGAAGCAGTTTACCCCCGTGGAAGGCTCTCCAGAAGGAGCGAAACACCGGACAGGGCATCCTTCAACGCCATCCGCTCCTTTTTTCTCAGGCTGTACGGGTCGATATGTTCATCCGGACGCCGCCCCTGCCGGATCTCCTTGAGATTTTCACGAATATTGAGCATCATCAGGTCCTGGAAGCTTTTCCGGAACAGCGCCCCCTCCTTCTCTGACATTGCTCCTGCGGCCACGAGGTGATCGAGCCGCCCCAGGGTCGACGGCTCGGCGATCCGGCAGCGGATCGCCCATTTGCGAACCCCGTTGATCATCGGCATGATGGCGGATTTTTTCAGGTTCATTTCGTTTTTATGGCGTCCGCTTCTCTCGGTGATGAATGTGCCGAGATAGCTGACCGGGGGACGATAATCACTCTCCTCCGCCGCCCTCTCCAGCCCCTTTTCCAAACGGGATTCAAACGCCTGAAACAGCTGCTCCCGCAGCGCTTCCGCCATGGCCATGTTGCCCCAGATGGCGCGAAAATCGAAGAGCTGCTCTACGACGCCCGCCAGTTCGCCGTCGTCGCCTTCGCCCCAGCTCGCTACCAGCGCCTGCCATGCAGAAACGGGCCGACGCCATGCGGGTCGAATGACAAGTGCCGACTGGTCTGATTTCTCAAAGCCGCACTGGACGAGCCCGTCGACAATGATCGCGGAGAGGGTTTGGAAATATTCCTCTACGGTGCCGGCCTGCCGCTCATCCGGGTCGGCATAGATAATGGCATTGCTCTGCCCCGTCAGCAGCACCTGCTCGTACCGGGCGGCGCTGCCCATGTTGATCAGGCAGTATTCCACCGGCGGCGGTCCCCAGCCCTCCAGCTTCATGCGCTCCTCAGACAGCTGAATGATCCGGCGGACCATGCGGTCGTAGAGCTCCGACATGACGTCGAAGATCTCTGCCAACGGGGCATTCTCCTCGATCATGGCGCCAAGGATATTGCCGATCTCACGGCTGACCATGGCAAGGCCCCGTATATCGGGCTGGGATTCGATATCCTTGGTCATGAGAAGGGTCCCTGCACTCTGGGTTTTAATCAGGTCCACCAGCGTGACCACCCCGACCAGATCGCCCCGCTCCACCACGATCAGGTGCTTGGCCTTGGAGCGCATCATGGCCACGAGGGCCTGTCCGATAAAGGCATGGGGACTGATCTCCACCAGATTGCTGTACATGATGTCCTCTACCCGGCAGGTATCGACGGGGTAGGTCTGTTTGGCGATCAGGTACCGGACCAGATTCTTTTCCGTCAGGATGCCCCTCGGTCGATTTTCCCGGTCGATGGCGACAATGGCGTTGATATCCCGGTCCGACATCACCTCGGAAACCTCGGTCACGAGGTCGTCCGTCCGGCAGGTGATGGGCGGGTAGGCCATAATCTCGCTGACGCGTTTTCGGAAGAGTTCGGGCTCCACCTGGCTGATCCCCGAGTACCCGCCCTTGGAACGCTCCTCCACCAGGGCTTCATAGAGGAGGCGCAGCCGCTCGGCCAGCAGAACGTTGAAAAACCCACAGAAATCAGGGTGTTCGTAGATCAGGCGCTCGAGATCCCGGCGGTAGACGAGAAAACACGACAGCTCCTCCTTGACCCGGATGGCGCCGGGATAGCGCTGCTGGGAGAGGACAACGGTCTCGCCAAAAAAATCGAAGGGGCGCCGGAGGCCGATCACCATCTCCAATCCCTTGTCATCGATGACGATCATCTCCGCAAGACCGGAATGGATGACAAAAAGGGCATCCATACTCGGGGTTCCGGTCTTGAAGACGTAGGTATTGGGGGCGTAGGTCTTCAAGACGATCTTCTCCGCCAGCGACCGCAGCACATCAGGCTCCAGGATGCCGAAGGGGTCCGTCCTGGCAAGGGTTTTGTATACGTCTTTTTTGTCCATGAGCCATGCCCCTTATCGCTTCCGCTCGATGCGGAGAAGCGTTCCGGATGGTCGGGCCGCCGGTTCCATGCCTGGGCGACGGCGTGCATCCGTCCGAAACAGTAATGCAGTGCGACGCCACTTCAAGCAGAAAGGACCGTCGCCGGGGGGACCGCCTCCCCCCAATGGCTGAAATATTTTCTTGATATGGAAGCCCGTTTTTGCTAATTCAGAATTGATCCTATTTAGGAAAAACAATCCAATTGAAAGCGGCAGACCATACGGCGGCGGATGCCCCGGCAAATCGCGATCGTGCACCATCAGCCTTGAAATATTGTTCAGAGGTGGTATAAATGATGCCGTCCCAATATGAAACAAAGCGCTTTACAACGTCAACCAATAAAATGTAAGTTGTTGGAAACCATGCACGGATATGGTCCGAGATGCAGCAGGACGGATTGGGGGCCGGCGTCGGAGCCCGTTTCGCTGGTTTGCGGCATGCAATTTTCCCGTAAACGCCCGCTTGAAACGAAGAAGCCCTCCCCCCGATTCGGGCGGACCACACCGTTCCAAACTCAAAAGAAAGGAGAAAGAAATGGCAAAAAGGCTGGAAGTATACAAATGTGAAGCCTGCGGCAACATCGTCGAGGTCCTGGAAGGCGGCGCCGGGGAGCTGGTCTGCTGCGGCGACCCCATGAAGCTGATGACCGAGAACACCGTGGACGCCGCCAAGGAGAAGCACGTGCCGGTCATCGAAAAAGTGGACGGCGGCTTCAAGGTGACGGTGGGAAGCGTCGCGCACCCCATGGAGGAGAAGCATTATATCCAGTGGATCGAGCTGATTGCCGACGGAAAAGCCTACCGCCAGTTTCTCGAACCCGGCCAGGCCCCGGAAGCCGTCTTCAGCATCGATGCCGCCCAGGTCACCGCGCGCGAATACTGCAATCTCCACGGACTGTGGAAAGCGTAGCCGGACCGGCACATGCACCCAACGGAAGGAGGCGACCCCATGACCCGTTGGAAATGCAAGAACTGCGGGTACATCCTCGAGGCGGATCAGCCCCCCGAGAAATGCCCCAACTGTCAGCAGCCTTGTGAGTTTTTGAACCAAACCTGCTACACCCCGGACTGTTCCAAGGCGGGTGTAGACAAGCGGATCAAGTGATCCAGGCCGCCTGCACGATCCAGCCGGAGCCGTCTCCAAGGGCGCCTGGCCGGCGATGGCGCAGACGCCTGCCGGAATTCAACGTTAAAACAATCAAGGAGAGCATCATGACCAGCACCCCTCAGCACTGCCCGGGATTCGAACAATTCAAGAACCTGCAGTCCTTTATCTGCAAATGCCCTGAATGCGGGGAAACCAAAGAGATCTTCTCGGATGAGTTCGATCGCCCCCACACCTGCGACAAATGCGGCAAAAAGATCGATTTCACGCAATGCACGCTGGAGGGTTCGGCAAAATCGGATACGCCCCGCTGACGAAAAGCATTATCCCTTGCCCGTCGCCTGCACCGCAATTCGCCGCCTGCCGCCAGGCAGGCGGATACCATCAACATGTGATGAAACCATCGGCTGACAACACCATTTAACCACGATTTTAAGGAGAAACTATGGATGTCGTGCTGCTTTCGCGCCTGCAGTTCGCTGCCGCAACCATCTTCCATTTTCTTTTTGTCCCCTTGACGTTGGGGCTGTCCACGCTGGTAGCCTATATGGAGACCCAGTACGTCAGGACCGGTGATGAAACCTATCTGGCCATGACCAAGTTCTGGGGCAAGCTGTTCCTGATCAATTTCGTCGTCGGCGTCGTTACGGGCATCACACTGGAGTTCCAGTTCGGGACCAACTGGTCCGGCTACTCCGCCTACGTGGGCGACATTTTCGGATCGCTTCTGGCCATCGAGGCAACGGCGGCCTTCTTCCTGGAATCCACCATGATCGGGGTCTGGGTCTTCGGCTGGAACAAGCTTTCCAAAAAGGCCCACGCCACCGTCATGTGGCTCGTCGCGGGCGCCTCGACCCTTTCGGCGGTCTGGATTCTTATCGCCAACGGCTGGATGCAGCATCCTGTGGGATTCGACATCCAGAACGGCCGGGCGGAGCTTGTCAGCTTTTTCCAGGTCGTTTTCAACAAATTCGGATGGATGATCTTCCTTCATGTTATCGCAGGCGCGTTTGTCCTGACGGCCTTTTTCGTCATGGGCATCAGCGCCTATCACCTGTTGAAGCGGCAGCAGGTGGACTTTTTCACCCGTTCCTTCAAAATGGCGCTGGTGACGGGATTTGCCGCATCGGTTCTCGTGGCGGTTCAGGGGGATTTCCACGCCGCCCACGTGGCGGAGGTTCAGCCGGTTAAACTCGCCGCCATGGAGACCCTCTGGGAAACCCAGACCAAAGCGCCGATCTACCTCTTTTCCGTCCCGGATGAAACGAAGGAAGCCAACCTCGTCGAATTCGGGAAGATCCCGGGGCTGCTCAGCTTTCTTGCCTTCAAGAACGTGGACGCCGAGGTCCGGGGCCTCAAGGATTTTCCCAGGGAAGAGCGCCCGCCGGTCCTCATCTCCTCCGTGGCCTTCAAGGGGATGGTGGGGCTCGGCACCTATTTCATCCTGATCACGCTGGTGGGGCTCTTTCTCCGCAACCGCCTGACCGAATCCCCCCTTTTCCTCAAGATCATGATGTTTTCCATCCCCCTGCCCTACATCGCCAATGAACTGGGTTGGATCCTTGCCGAGGTCGGCCGTCAGCCGTGGATCGTCTACGGTATGATGAAAACCGCGGACGCCGCCTCGCCGGTGGACCCGATGCAAGTGGCGATATCCTTTGCCGGTTTTGTGATCGTATACGGCCTGCTGGGTGCAGCGGGATTCTATCTGATGGCCAAGAATGCAATCAAGGGACCGGAACCGGTCGGAGTGGAGGTGTAAGCATGGAACTGCAGATCACATGGTTTTTTCTCTGGGGATTGCTGTGGGCGGTCTTCTTCATCACCGACGGCTTTGACTTCGGCATCGGCACCCTGATGCCGTTTCTCGCCAAAAACGATACGGAGAAACGGCTCATGCTCAACGCCATGGGTCCTTTCTGGGACGGCAACGAAGTCTGGCTGATCGCCGCCGGCGGCGTCACCTTTGCGGCGTTTCCGATCCTGTACGCCACCATGTTCTCCTCCCTCTACTCCGCGCTGATGCTCATTCTCTTCGCCCTCATCCTGAGGGGCGTCGCGTTGGAATTCCGGGGCAAGGTGGAAAGCCCGGCATGGCGCCAGGTCTGGGATTTCTGCATCTTTTTCGGCAGCGTCGCCCCCGCGGTACTCTTTGGCGTGGCCTTCGCCAATTTCTTCCGGGGCCTCCCCATCGACGCCAACGGCGTCTACCACGGCGATCTCTTCAGCCTGCTCAACGGCTACGGCCTCCTGGGCGGCGTCCTGTTCCTGTTTCTCTTCCTCGAGCACGGCGCGCTGTGGCTGGCCATCAAGACCGAAGGAGCACTGCATGAGCGCGCCGTCCGAACCGCCCACGGCCTCTGGTGGATCCTCGTTGCGGTGGCCCTCCTCTTTCTGACCGCCACCAAATTCGAGACCCGGCTGTATGACAACTATTACGCCAATCCGGTTCTCTTCCTGCTCGTTCTGGTCAACCTGGCGGCCTTTATCCAGGTCAAATGGTTCCTGATCCGGAAGGCGTTTTTCACTGCATGGTTCTCATCGGCCCTGGCCATCGCCTGCTGCACCTTTTTCGGCATTATCGGGCTCTTCCCCAACATGCTGCCGTCGAGCGTCGACAGCGCAGCCCACATCACGGCGTTCAACGCTTCATCGAGCCCGCTGACCCTCAAGATCATGCTGACGGTGGTCGTCATCTTTGTTCCCATCGTCCTGGCGTATCAGGTCTGGGCCTATCATCTGTTCAAGGGCAAGGTGACCCAGGAGGATCTGGCCTCGGAAGAGAGCTATTAACCGGAAAAGAGCTATTAATCAGCCATTCAAGGACAGGTGACCATGCTGATACTCGGACTTCAAGGGAGCCCGCGCAAAAAGGGCAATACGGAATTCCTGCTCTCTCTTTTCATGGCGGAGGCACGGAAATACGGCGCCAGGACGCACATTGTCGATGTCTGCCGGAAGCATATTGAACCGTGCCGGGAATTCACCACCTGCGAGAAGAAAGGGTTCTGCCCCGAGATCTACCCGCTGCTCCGCAAGGCGGATGTAGTGGTGCCGGCATCTACGGTGTTCTTTTACAACGTCACCGCCCAGCTCAAGGCCCTGATCGACCGGTCCCAGACCCTCTGGGCCCGGAATTACCGGCTCAAGCTCACCGACCCCAACCGCGGTATGCGCCGCGGCTTCATGCTCTCCCAGGGCGCCACCAAGGGCAAAAACCTCTTCTTGGGGGTCGACCTGACGGCCCGGTATTTTTTTGACGCTGTCGGCGCTGCGTATGCCGGCAGCCTCTACTACTGGGAGATCGAACATCGCGGGGACATGGAGAAGCACCCCAAGGTCCGCGAAGATGTTGCAGCAGCGGTCAAAACGCTCCTCGAGCCCTACCAGGGCCGCCGGAAGATCCTCTTTGCCGGACGGCGGAATGCCGCAAGGAGTCAGATGGCGGCTGCCTTCGCCCAGATGAACGGCGGGAAGATCATCGACGTGTCGATGGGCGGCGTCGCGCCTGCGGAGCAGATCGATCCGCTGGCAGCGGCGGTCATGGCGGAAAAGGGCATCGACATGATGTTCCGGATTCCCGAATCCCTGGACGACGCCCTCGCCGGCGAAACCCCCGAGACGATTGTCGCCATGGACACCGTCGAAATCGGCGATACCCGGGCATCCGCCCGCGTCGATTGGGACCTGCCCGATGCGGAAGGCCTGGACATCGAGGGTATGCGCAGGTTGCGGGACGAGATCGAAGCGCGGGTTTCGGATCTGATCCAGCCGCCGACATCATAACATTATTTCACCAACTCAAACGACAGGAGGCAAACATTGAAGAAATACGTCTGCACCATCTGCGGTTATGTCTACGACCCTGCCGAGGGCGATCCAGACAACGGCGTCCAGCCGGGAACGGCATTCGAGGATGTTCCCGATGACTGGGAGTGCCCCATCTGCGGCGCCGGCAAGAGCGATTTCGAGGTAGAAGAATAGCCGTTGACATCTCCGACATCACCCTTATTCTAAAAAGTCAAATGCCCTTTCCGTACCGATGGAGGGGCATTTGAATTTTGAACCGTAAATACGGAAACTGCAACATGAGGAAGACGCATGAAACCGGTTGAAATTGCCAAGGGTATATATGATGTAGGTGTCATCGACTGGACCATCCGGGATTTCCACGGCTACTCCACGCATATGGGCACCAGCTACAACGCCTTTCTGGTCGTCGGTGAGAAGATCGCCCTGATCGACACCGTCAAAAAAAGCTTTGCGGACCAGCTGCTCCGAAACATCTCAAGGATCGTCGATCCATCCAAGATCGACATCGTCATCAGCAACCATACCGAAATGGACCACACCGGCGCCCTCCCCTACATCATGGAAAGGGTGGGCAGGGAGAAGCCGGTCTACTGTTCGAGCATGGGAAAGAAGAACCTCTCCCGCCACTTTTCCGACACGCTCAACCTGCAGGTTGTGAAGGAGGATGCGGATCTCTCCCTCGGCGGCAAGACCTTCCGCTTTATCGAAACACGGATGCTCCACTGGCCAGACAGCATGTTCACGTACCTAAAGGAGGACAGGATTCTATTTTCCAGCGATGCCTTCGGTCAGCACTATGCCGGTCATGAACAGTTCGACACGGTGGTCGGCGACAGAATCATGCCCCACGCCAAAAAATACTTCGCCAATATCCTGCTCCTCTATGCTCCCCTGATCCAGAAGCTGATCGACCGGGTCGTGGCAATGGGGCTGGAGATCGATATGATCTGCCCGGACCACGGTGTCCTGTGGCGCCACCCCGCCACCATCATCGACGCCTACGCCAAATGGAGCCGGCAGGAAGAGCTGGAGGACAAGGCCGTGGTGGTCTACGACACCATGTGGCACAGCACCGAAAAGATGGCCCTGGCCATTGCCGACGGCCTCCATGAAGGCGGCATCGACGTTCGCCCCATGAAGCTGCGGGAATATGACCGCAGCGATATCATGACCGAGGTCTGCGACGCCAAATCGGTGGTGATCGGCTCGCCGACC
>CAJXSB010000007.1 GCA_913060435.1 uncultured Desulfococcus sp. | reverse complement strand
GATTTGGATCGGCTGCCGCGGCTGTAAAACTTTTCGGGAGAATGCCCTATGCCGCGAGATCGCGAAAGCGCAAAAATGCAGGGTCCGCTGCGGGGCCGGTTCTATTTCGTCATCGTATCGTTTTTGATGCTCCTGGGCGTCACGCCGTTTCTCGAGATGTACCCCACCTTCCACTTCATCACGGACGTGATGATGGCGGTTGTTTTTCTGACGCTTCTGTATGCCGTCATCGAGCAGCGAGGCTTCCTGGTCTTGGCGGTGTTTCTTTTGCCGTTTCTGATCTCCCTCGCCTCGAAATACTGGATCCGCTCACCGCTTTTTGATCACCTGGCGAGCCTCAGCGGCGCCGCCTTCATCGCCTTCAGCCTTTTCGCCATCGCCCGCTACATCTACCGCCGGGAGGAGGTGAGTGCCGACGTCATCGGCGCGGCCATTGTATTCTACCTGCTCATGGGGCTGATGTGGAGCATCGTCTTTGAGGTCCTGGAGTATTTCGAGCCTGGGTCGTTCCAGATGGGGGACGCTCCCTACAGCGGAGAACGAATGCCCTTCGTCTACTACAGCTTCGTGACGCTGACGACCCTGGGATATGGCGACATCACCCCGATAACGCCCCGGGCGTGCGCACTTTCCATCATCGAGGCCATCGTCGGCCAGCTCTACCTGGTGATCCAGATCGCGTGGCTGGTGGGCATGCACATCTCCCGGACGATGGAAAAAAAAACGCGTCAAACCGGCCCGGGGGCCCGGCGCCGGAAATAGCCGTCAGGGGGCATTTTCCCGGATCGCCCTGCCTCGGGTGACGAACGAAATCGAGTGGCTCCCTTTCATGCCGGTCATGACGCATTCGACGATCGGGGTGTTGACCGGCACCTTGGATACCCAGGTGACGATGAAATTGGCGCCCCACCCGCCGGAGGTGTCCGACGACGGGATGAAGAAATAGGCCGATCCCATGGGGTTGAGGGATTTGGGTTCGGACAGGTGCTCCTTGACCAGCTGCCCTTCGGAGTTGTAGTACCGGACCGAGGTGACGGTCAGGGACTGGTCGGGGTCTGTGTTCCGGATGCTGAGGTTCGCCGCCAGGTAGAACGACATCTCGCGGTTCCCGATGAAGACATGGGAGTAGACCGGGACGTAGAGGGACTGCCCCTGGGAAAACTGAACCTCTTCTGCGCGGGCAGGCGAGGCGGAAGAAACTGCGGTCAACAGCAGCGCAGCGAAAAACGGAAACAGCCGAAAATGCCGGCGGATCATCATATTGCACTCTCCTTTTTCACAAATCTATAACAATTGTGTGCCATTTTGACAATCCTGCGGGGAGTCTTTTCCATGGACAGTAGGAGCGAGACGGCCCGAGTAAAAATAGGATGGACGCACGGCGCCGGGGGCATTATCATAATGGTTTGGACCGCCGCCGGCACCGGTGATGGAATGAGAAAAAACCAGCCATCCGGGTCTGTGTTCGATTGATCGTACAACGCCAACGGAGGAACCCATGCCGAAAAACAGTATCCGCTACGCACCGCTGCTGGACAAAATCACTGATGCAGACACGGCGAGCGCTCACATTCAGGACGGCACGAACGTCTTTATTTCGGGATTTACCGCAGGCTATCCCAAGCTGATCCCCCAGGCGCTGGTCCGGCGGGCCGAGAAGGGGGAGCGGTTCCGGATCAACCTCTTTGCGGGCGCCTCCACCGGAGACGCCGTCGACGGCAGCCTGGCCGAGGCCGGCCTCGTGGCCTGGCGCCGTCCCTACATGAGCAACCGGACCATGCGCACCAGGATCAACAATGAAGAGATCCGGTTCAAGGACGACCATCTCTCCCGGCTTTCCGCCCAGGTCCGTGACGGTGGATGGGGGCGGGCGGACGTGGCCGTCGTCGAGGCGGCGGCTATCACCGAAAAGGGGCACCTGATCCCCACCATGTCCGTGGGGAATACCCCCACCTATGTCCGGGAGGCCGAGAAGATCATCATCGAGATCTCCTCGGAGCCCCCCGACCTGGAGGGCATCCACGACATCTTCATCCCAGAGGATCCGCCCTACCGGATGCCGATTCCCATCTACCGATCCGGCGACCGCATCGGCAAGCCGTTCATCGAGATGGACCCCGAAAAGGTGGTGGCCATTCTTTTGAGCCGGGAGGAGGACAGTTGCGCCGTCTTTACCGAGCCCAACGACGTTTCCCGGCGAATCGCAGCGCACATCCTCGACTTTATCGCCCACGAGATCCGGCGGGACCGCATGCCGCCTTCGCTGCCGTGGCAGTCCGGGGTGGGGGATGTCGCCAATGCCGTCCTGACCGGATTTCTCGAAAACGACTTTTTCCAAACCATCGACATCTATTCGGAAGTGCTCCAGGATGCGGTCCTGGATCTGATCGACATGGGCAAGGTGCGTGCGGCCTCGGGGTCGGCCATGACCCTCTCCCACAAGGCCCGGGAGCGTTTTTTCAACGAGCTCTACCGGTACAAGGAGAAGGTGGTCCTCCGGCCGGTGGAGATCTCCAATTCGCCCGAGGTGGTGCGGCGGCTCGGCGTCATCGCCATCAACACGGCCATCGAGGTCGACATTTACGGCCATGTCAACTCCACCCATGTCATGGGGTCCCAGCTGATGAACGGCATCGGCGGCTCCGGGGATTTTCTTCGGAACGGTGCGCTTTCGTTCATCGTGACCCCCAGTACGGCCAAGGGCGGAAAGATCTCCGCCATTGTGCCGATGGTCTCCCACGTGGACCACAACGAACACTCGGTGGACGTGATCGTCACCGAGCAGGGCCTGGTCGACACCCGGCCCCTGACCCCCCGGCAGGTGGCGGAGGCGGTGATCAAGAAATGCGCCCACCCGGAGTACCGAGACCTCCTGTGGGACTACTACCAGCAGGCGATCCGCGCCTCGGGGGGGCATGAGCCCCATATCCTGAGCGAGGCCTTCCGCTTCCACGAACGGTTCATGGCCACCGGCGACATGAAGGCCCGCTGACGCACGACGATCCTTCGTCCGTTGCGAATACACGACAAGGAGATTTTACATGAACACATATGATGATATCAACGCCGCTTTCACCGGGGCATCGGACTGGCTCTTTCCCGCCGCGGCCTACCAGACCGACTTTCTGCAGCGCGGCATCCTGTTTGCGGACATTCTCCGCAAGCGGGGCAACAAGTATCTCGAGCACATCAAGGCGGGGCAGCCGCCGGTCCTGGTCTTCGATTATGAGATGGTCCTCGACGGCAGAAGCCTGGATCGGCCGGTCAACTATGCCATCGTCCAGATCCGCGACCGACGGCATCCGGAGCACCCGAGTCCGCGGCCGACCAAAGAGCGGCGGAGTGCCTCCTCCGAAGCCGTCCGGAAGCTTGGCCGCAGGCGCCCCATCGTGGTCATCGACCCCCGGGCGGGGCACGGGCCCGGAATCGGCGGGTCAAAGCTCAATTCCCAGATCGGCATGGCCCTCCACCAGGGGCATCCGGTATATTTCGTGATGTTTTTTCCCGACCCGGCCCCGGGGCAGACCCTGGCCGACGTCCAGGCGGCGGAGGTGTGCTTTCTCGAGGAGGTGGCGCGGCGGCACCCGGAGTCCGAGAAGCCGGCCATCATCGGCAACTGCCAGGCCGGCTGGGCCGCGGCATTGATCGGCGCGGACCGGCCCGACGTGACCGGGCCCCTGGTCTTCAACGGCTCCCCCCTCTCCTATTGGGGGGGCGTCGAGGGCGCCAATCCCATGCGCTACAAGGGCGGGCTCACCGGCGGGGTCTGGATGACCTCCCTCTGGAGCGATCTGGGCAACGGCAGGTTCGACGGCGCGAACCTGGTGGCGGGCTTCGAGGACCTCAATCCGGCCAACACCTTCTGGACGAAGCAGTACAATGTCTGGTCCAAGGTCGACACCGAGGAGGAGCGCTACCTCAACTTCGAGAAGTGGTGGGGCGGGTTTTTCAAGATGAACCGGGAGGAGATCCATTTCATCGTGGACAGCCTCTTCGTCGGGAACGAGCTGGAGCAGGGATACCTGCAGCTCCAGGAGGGCAAGGCCATCCACCTCAAGAACTTCCGGGATCCCATCGTCGTTTTTGCCTCCCAGGGCGACAATATCACCCCGCCCCAGCAGGCCCTCAACTGGATCTTCAAGGTCTACGGGACCGTCGATGAGATCAAGCGGAACGGACAGGTGATCGTCTACGTCGTCCACGAGCGCATCGGGCACCTGGGCATCTTCGTTTCGGGCAGCGTCGCAAAGAAGGAGCACCGCCAGATCATTGGGACTCTGGAGATGCTCGACTACCTCAAGCCGGGTCTCTACGAGATGGTCATCACCGAGGACGCCGCCGGTGATGGGGAATACAACGTCGCCTTTGCAGAACGCGACATGGACGACATCCTGGACCTGGACGACGGGCTGGCGGAGGAAGAGGCCTTCCGGCCGGTGGCGGCCGTATCCCGGTTCAACGACCGCCTTTACCAGACATTCGCGAGCCCGTGGGTGCGCCTTGCCGTCAACGAGTGGACCGCAGAGGTCGTCCGGCAGCTCCATCCCCTCCGGATGCAGCGCTATATGTTTTCGGATCTCAATCCCCTGATGGCCATCCCGGCCCGTCTGGCGCCGATGGTCCTGGAAAACCGCCGCCCTGCCGCCCCCGAAAATCCGTTTATGGCATGGGAGCGGCTGGCATCGGAATCGACCAAGATTCTGCTCGACTGCTGGCGGGACCTCCGGGATACGACCCAGGAGACGATGTTCCGGCTGATCTACGACAACGACTGGATGAAGACGCTCTTCCCCGATCCCCCCCGGGAGGCGGCAGGGGCGCCGGTCCGGGAGCCCTCGAAGGAAGAGGCGAAGATCCGCCGGGAGCTGTGGACGCAGGTGATGGAGCAGGGCGGGTTCGCCGAGGCCGTGGTGCGGATCATTCTGGCGGTGGCCGGCGCCAACCAGGCGACCGATCGGCGGCAGTACGCCGCGGCCACGCGCATCATCCAGGTCAACGAGCGCCTCAAGGATCTGGCGCCCGGCAGGCTGAAATGGCTGGTCAAGCAGCAGTCGGCCATCCTGGAAAAAGACCCGGAAAAGGCGCTCGAGAGCCTGGCGGTGCTGCTGCCGGAGACGGACGACCGGATCGAGGCCTTCGAGATCGCCAACAGCATCGCCTCGGTCGACCTCGAGCTGGATGCTCCGGAGGAGGCCCTGCTCCTGAAAATCAAGACGATTCTGGGGATCTGAGGGAACGCCAGACCCTGAGGCGACAGGGGGCGCCGCCATGGTACTCGACAACCGACCCTATACCTTCGACCGTGTCATCCGGGCGATCATCTCCATCGGGATGCTGCTGGGGCTCATCTGGCTTCTCAATTATCTCAGCGACGCCCTGATCCCTTTTGCCGTAGCACTCCTTCTGGCATATATGATCAACCCGCTGGTCTCCTGGATCGAGAAGAAGATTCGGAACCGGCTGGCGGCGGTGCTGATCAGCCTGGTGGTGGTGTTCCTGTTCTTCGCACTTCTCGCCATGGTGATCATTCCCATGATCGTCGGCGAGATCAGCCACATGGGGCGCCTGCTGTCCAAACTGGTCAACGACACCGATCTGGCGCAGCGGGCGGACGAGCTGCTGCCGGGCGACATCTGGCAGACCATCAAGGAGATCGCTTCGCGCCCCGAGGTCCAGGAATTTTTCCGGACGGACAATTTCTGGACGATCCTGGAAACGGTGGGGCGCAAACTGCTGCCGGGGGTCTGGGGGTTGATCACCGGAACGGCCAGCTTTCTCGTGGGCATGTTCGGGCTGGGGATCATCGGCCTCTATGTGGTCTTTCTCCTTCTCGACTACGAGAAGGTCAGCAGCGGGTGGCAGGAGCTGATTCCGCCGAAATACCGGCAGGCCGTCACGGGCTTCGTCTCGGATTTCGAGGCTGCCATGAGCCAGTATTTCCGGGGGCAGACAGCGGTCGCCTTCATGTGCGGCGTCCTGTTTTCGGTGGGCTTCGTGCTGGTCGGGCTGCCCCTGGGCGTGTTGCTCGGCATGTTCGTGGGGCTCCTCAACATGGTGCCTTACCTGCAGATGATCGGCTTTATCCCCGCGTTCATGCTGGCGGTCATTCACGCCCTCGAGAGCAACACCGGCATCTGGATGACGCTGGGGATGACAGCGGGGGTCTTTGCCGTGGTACAGTTGATCCAGGACGGCATCCTGGTTCCGAAGATCATGGGGAAGGTCACGGGCCTCAACCCGGCGATGATTATGCTCGCCCTGTCGATCTGGGGCAAGCTTCTGGGGCTGCTTGGGCTTATCATTGCGCTGCCCATGACCTATCTGCTGTTGATCTACTACCGCCGCCTGCTTGCGTCGACCCGACCTGCCTCGGACGCCTGCTCCTAGGCCGCGGGCGGAGGTGTGTCGGGCGATATTTCAGCGATATGGGCGGGCCCCAGGAGAAGGGCGATCCAGCGGGTGTCCGGACTACTCTCCAGGGCGATTTTCACGGTCATGGTCAGGGGGATCGACAGCAGCATCCCCACCGGTCCGAGGACCCACCCCCAGAAGACCAGCGAAATGAAGACGACCAGGGTGGAGAGCCCCAGCCGGCTGCCCATCAGTTTGGGTTCGATCAGGTTGCTGACGCCGATGTTGATGGCGGCATACCAGAAGCCCGTATACAGGGCGTGGCTCAGGTCGAACTGGATCAGGGCCATGGCGACGCCCGGCAGGGCGGCGATGACCGAGCCGATGTTGGGGACGTAATTGAGCAGGAAGGCCGTGAATCCCCAAAGGTAAGGCTGCTTGACGCCGACCACCTTGAGCAGCACGACCACCAGGGCCCCGGTCAGGAGGCTGCACCAGGTCTTGACGACCAGGTAGCGTTTGACGCTCTCGGTGAACCTGGAAAAGCCGGCCGGGGATTCGGCGGTCTCCCCCAGGGCGGCCTGAAGCTTCCGCGGCATGCCGGCCGCTTCGAGGAGAATAAAGATCACCGTGAGCAGGATGACGAACATGTTGGCCAACAGTCCGCTCAGCCCCCCGAGGAAGCCGGTGATGATCCGCATGACCGATTTGGGTTCGAGGATTTCCATCCCGTCGAGCTGGGAGGTGTCGATCCCCTGGCTTTCGAGCCAGACAAGAACCCCCATGGTCTTCTGGTGAAAGATCTTCTGGTAGTCGGGCAGGCTCATGGTGAAGTCCTTCAGGGCATTGCCGATGAAGACGGAAACGAGAAAGCCAACCCCCAGGATGCCGACGGCCACCAGGATGACCGCCACGGGTGTCGGGGCGCCGATGCGCCGGAGCCAGAAGAGCGGCGATGTACAGATCACGGCGAGAAAGATGGCAAGCATGAAGGGAACCAGCAGGGACGCCGCTGCCCGCATTCCCGTAATGATGATGATGAAGGATGCCAGGATGATCATGAATTTCATGGAGATCGATTCTCGGGTGTCGATGGGCATGGTCTCTCCTTTTCCGGAAAACCGTTCGGCTGGGGTTCGGGCCCCTGCAACGGAGCGCACTATTCCCTGACGTAGGTTCCTCCGTGGGGGCGGACGCTTACGAGGCCGCCGCGGTCTTCCATCGTTTTGAAATAGAACTTGTAGGCGATGTAGTATTTATTGATGCTGGCCACGTATTCGACGGTCTCCCGCGGCGCCACCTGCTCGACGTTCAAGAACCATTTGTTGGGGTCGAGCCCCCGACGGGCGGCCTTTTTGCGGAGCCGGATGATCCGCACCGGACCGGCGTTGTAGGCGGCCCATGCGAAGTCGACCTGGGCCGGCGGTTCGATGGCCGGGTCTTTGAAATATCGCTCCCGAAGATAGCTGAGATACTTGACCCCGGCGTGGATATTGTTCTCCAGGTCTTGGATGTTGGGAATGCCGACGGCCTTGCTCGATGCGGTGCGAGGCATCACCTGCATGATGCCCACCGCCCCTTTCCGGCTGCGCTTTCGGTGGTTCAGCTCCGATTCCTGGTAGGCCTGGGCCGCGATGGCCATCCAATCCAGATTGTAGCGGTCGGCGTATTTTTTGAACAGGGTGGTGAGGTTGTCCAGCCGTTTCTGAGCCGTCTTCGAGATGGGGTTCTTGATCCATCTGGAGTTTCGGTAGTACCGCTTGTAGAGTACGTTTCCCAGCAGCGACCCGATGCTGTTCTTTTTCAGGAAATCATTGATGCTGGCCAACAGCTGGGGATTCTCCTTCCGGACCGCCCAGGCGATGCTCCCGCCGACGTTGATGGTCAAGTCGGGCCGGACCACGATATCGGGGAGGACCCCGGCCCAGGCGTTGGCGATGTGCTCGTCGGTCACCGTGACCTTCATCACCCCGGCGTTGACAAATTCGAGGATGTCCTCGGTCACCATCCCCTTGGCCGCAATGATCATCCGGAGGGGCGCCAGGCCCTCCCGGGCAAAAAGCTGGTTGATGCGCTTCAGGTAGGAGAGGTGGCTCCGGCCTGACAGGAGATAGATCCTCCGGCCGGAGAGGTCGTCCACGGTCGAGATGTCCTCCACGTCCCTGTGGTGGACGACCACCTTGTGGACCTCGGGGATGTAGGGGGTGCTGAAGGCGACCTTCTCCTGGTTTTCGGGCGTGGTGGTCAGGCCGGCGGCGGCGATGTCCCCCTGGCCCGTCCGGAGGGCGTCGATGATCTGGTCAAAGGGCACCGGGATGTAGATGACCTTGATCTGGCGGGTTTTTCGCCGGATTCGCCGGTTCAGGAATTTTTCATAATGCTCCAGGAGTTCGCACTCGAAGCCCCGGGGAACGCCCTGGTCGATAAAAAAGCGCGTGCGGCCATAGCTGACCAGGGCCCGGATGATCCGTCGTTTTCGGAGGGCGTCCAGGTCTCCGGTAAAGGGCTGCTCCACGCGCTGGAGCACCTGCTCCTGGAAAAGGATCTCCTTTTTTTCCGCCGGCGGTGCGGACGGCCGGGTGATGTCCCTGGCGGGCAGGCGCATGAACACCAAAACGAGCATCAGCGGTGCAAACCACCGGTTCAGCAAAAATCTGCCCGTGCGGGGGATGTTTCGTCGGCTGCGTACTTTCAAGACCGCGCATGCCTCCCGGTTTACATGTCCATCTTGAAGAACTGCTCCTTGTCGGTTACCGCGTCGGACCGTCTCGAATAGCGGGTGGGCGCTGTCCCGTCCTTGAAGCATTCAAAGCGGGTTTTCCGCGTTTCAGGCACCGGCAGGAGGCCGGTTTCCGCATCAATTTTCGAAAAAACGATGCCTTCGGGAACCGGAAAATCCTTGACGGGGACGCCCTGGTGGACCGCGGTCATGAAATCGAGCCAGATGGGGCTGGCCGCCCGGCCGCCGGTCTCTTTGCTGCCGAGGGAGCGCTCCTGGTCGTGCCCGACCCATACGCCGGCGATGTAGTCCGTTGTGTAGCCCATGAACCAGGCGTCGTTGAGGTTGTTGGTCGTGCCGGTCTTGCCCGCGGCGGGTCGCTTCAGGGCGCGGACGTTCTTTGCCGTCCCTTCCTGGACGACGCTCTCCATGAGGCTCGTCATCAGATAGGCCGTCGTCTTGTCGATGATCGGCTCGCTGTCGAGGTGGATGCCTTCGAGCTCCCGGCCGTCCCGGTCGACGATGCTGGTGATGAAGACCGGGGCGACGCGGTATCCCTGGTTGGCAAAGACCGAATAGGCGGTCACCAGTTCGAGGAGGGAGACGCCCGACGATCCCAGGGCGATGGAGAGGTTGCGGCTGAGGTCTGCGGTGATGCCCAGGCGCCGGGCGTAGTCGATGGCGTATCCGATGCCGATATTGTCGAGGAGATTGATGGTCGACAGGTTCCGGGATTTGGCCAGCGCTGTGCGAAGAAGGTTCCTTCCGTGGATTTTTCGATCGTAGTTTTTGGGCTTCCACGTCATGTTTTCGTCACGGTAGATGAAGACGTTATCGGTGATCACCGACGCCGGTGTATAGCCCTTGTCCAGGGCCGCGGCGTAGATGATCGGCTTGAAGGCGGAGCCGGGCTGCCGCTTGGACTGGACGGCCCGGTTGAACTGGCTCCTCTTGAAGTCCCGGCCCCCGATCATGGCCTTGACGTAGCCGGTGCCGGCCTCGACGCAGAGAAGCGCCGACTGGGCCTCGGGGGTCTGCTCCAGCCGGAGTTCGTGCGGGTTGCCCGCATCGCCGTGCGCCGCTATCCGGACCCACACGACGTCCCCGGTGGAGAGCAGCGTCGAGGTGCGTTTGTCCTTGCGCCCCCGGAGCGCCCATTGGAGGGTCTTGAACGGGATGCGGCCCCTGCCGTAGGCCGTCTCGACAACGAAGGCCTTTTTGTCGCCGGAGGCGTCGGCCACGACGCCCTGGATCAACTCCCCATCCGCCGGCGCGCCTGCTGCGGCCCGGGCCAGATCCTGCAGAAATCCCGTGACGGCGTCGGGCGCCAGGTGCTCGATGGGGCCGCGAAAGCCGGAATGGCGCTTGTCGAGAGCCCGCAGGCCCCGGTCCACGGCCCTTCGGGCGGCCTTCTGCATGTCGATGTTGACGGCGGTGTATATCTGGAGGCCGTCCTGGTAAAGGGCGTCGGAACCATATTTTTCTTCGACGTACTGCCGGATGTACTCGGTGTAATAGGGGGCGGTCTCCAGATAGAGGTTCTTCCGGGCGTGGATATCCAGGGGCGCGTCATAGGCCTCATCCGCCGCCTGCCGGCTGATGAATTCCTCCTCCACCATGCGGTTGAGGACGTAGCGCTGGCGTTCCTTGGCGCGGTCGAGATGCCGGTAGGGAGAATAGCGGCTCGGGGCCTGGGGCAGGCCCGCCAGGACGGCGCACTCGGCCAGGGAGAGTTCCTGGACCGGCTTGCCGAAGTAGTTCTCCGCAGCGGCGGCGACCCCGTAGGCGCCGTGGCCGAGGTAGATCTGGTTGAGGTACAGAAACAGGATCTCCTCCTTGGAGAATACCTTGTCGATGCGATAGGCCAGGATGGCCTCCCGGATTTTACGGCGGAATTTTTTTTCGGGGGTGAGAAGAAAGGATTTGGTCACCTGCTGGGTGATGGTGCTGCCCCCCTGGACGACGGTCCCGGCCTCGACATTCTTGATGGCGGCCCGGACAATGCTCTTGATGTCGACGCCCTGGTGTTCATAGAAACGGGAGTCCTCGGCCGCAATGAAGGCGTCGACCAGGGTTTCAGGGATCTCTGAAAGCGGGGTGACGATGCGCCGCTCCTTGAAGAACTCGGCAATGGCCCGGTTGTCGTCGGAGTAGACCGTTGAGATAATCGGCGGGCGGTAGTCCTTGAGGGATGAAATCTGGGGCAGGTCCTGGCTGAAATATTTGTAGAGCCCCAGCAGGAAGATTCCCGTGCCGATGATGCCGAGAAAGAATAGGAGGATGCCCCAGCGGACCAGTCGGCCGATGAATCTGCTGATGGCGGATGTGCTTTGATCGCCGTATGCCATGGCGGTGTCCTTCGCGTTCAGGTTGAAGATGTTGTCAGATGTTCTGCTATCAGATATAGGAGCCTTAGGCAAGCGGCTTGCCGCGGGGAATAAAAAAAGGAATTGACTTTACCGTCCAATATGGTTACTCAATTCAGTTTTGATCCAGGAGGCTCGACGCTGTCCAGAAAATATGGCGGAAAACCGCAAAGAATGTCAAGCAGTCATTTCCGATCACGTCGGGCCGGTGTCCGGCCGGCGGGACGGCCGGAAGCCAAGCCATGAGAGGATAATCGATGATAGAACTGAATTTCGACAAGATGGGCGGCCTGGTGCCGGCCGTCGTCCAGGACTACCGGAACGGCGACGTTCTGATGCTGGCGTTTATGGACAAGGAGGCCTGGGAGCATACCCTGCAGTCGGGGCTTGCGTCGTATCACAGCCGCTCGCGGAATACGCTGTGGGTCAAGGGGAAAACCTCCGGGAATGTTCAGCGCGTAAAGGAGATCCGGGTCGACTGCGACAACGACACGGTGCTGCTCAAGGTCGAACAGGTCGGGGGCGCTGCCTGTCACACCGGCCATCGCAGCTGCTTTTACCAGAAAATTGAAGACGGGAAGGTCACCATTGTCGGTGAACCGGTATTCGACCCCAAGGAGGTATATCAGAAATGAAAGAGAGGCTGAAGCTGGGCGTCCCCAAGGGGAGCCTCCAGAATGCCACGATTGACCTGTTCAAGCGCTCCGGCTGGAAGATTAATGTCAACGGCAGGAGCTATTTTCCCGAAATCAACGACGGCGACATCGACTGCGCCATCTGCCGTGCGCAGGAAATGTCCCGGTACGTGGAAAACGGCACCCTTGACGCCGGGCTGACGGGCCGGGACTGGATCGCCGAAAACAGCTCGGATGTCCACGTGGTGGATGACCTCGTCTATTCCAAGGTCAGCGCGCGCCCCGCCCGCTGGGTTCTGGCAGTGCCCTACGATTCGGATATCAAGAGCCTGGAGGACCTCAACGGCAGGAAGATCGCCACCGAGCTGGTGGCCTTCACCCGGCGCTATTTTGCCGAGAGGAAAATCGACGTCAAGGTCGAGTTCTCCTGGGGGGCCACCGAGGCCAAGGTGGTTTCGGGGCTGGCCGACGCCATCGTGGAAGTCACGGAGACGGAGACCACCATCCGGGCCCACGGCCTCAAGATCATCCACGAGCTGATGCAGACCAACACCCAGCTCATCGTCAATCACGATGCCTGGAAAAACCCTGAAAAACGGGAGAAGATCGAGCAGATCGCCCTGCTTCTCCAGGGCGCCCTGAGGGGAGACAAGCTGGTGGGGATCAAGATGAACGTCCCTGAAAAATACATCGAACAGGTTGTGGCGCTCCTGCCGAGCCTCAATGCGCCGACCATCGCACATCTCTACAACTCCGACTGGCTTTCGGTGGAGTCGGTGATCGACAGCAGCGTGGTCCGGGACCTGATTCCCCAGCTCCTCAAAAACGGGGCCGAGGGGATCATCGAGTACCCCCTGAACAAGGTCGTATAAGGAAGAATCCATATGATTTCTCGCCGACTCGACGGAATCTCGTCATTTATCGTGATGGACGTCCTGGAGCGGGCCAATGAGATGGAGCGGAGCGGCATTCACGTGATCCACCTGGAGGTGGGGGAGCCGGATTTCGATACGCCGAAGTGCGTCAACGACGCCTGCTGCAGGGCCCTCTTGGACGGCCATACCCACTATACCCACAGCCTGGGGCTCGTCGAGCTGCGCGAGGCCATCTGCGCGTATTACGGCAGCACCTACGGCGTTTCCGTCGATCCGGGCCAGGTGGTGGTCGGGTCCGGGACGTCCCCGGTGATGTTCGCGCTCTTTGCGGCGCTGCTGAACCCCGGGGACCAGGTCATCATCTCGGATCCCCACTACGCCTGCTACCCCAACTTCATCAAGTTCGTGGACGGCGATCCGGTCACTGTCCCGGTCTACGAGGAGGACGGTTTCCAGTACCGTCCCGAGGCGATCCGGGAGAAGATCACCGACAGGACGCGGGGCATCTTCATCAACTCCCCCTCCAACCCGACGGGAAACCTCCTCTCGGCGGAGCGGATGCGCGCCATCGCCGCCATGGCCTCGCCAGAAGGCCCGTTCGTCATCTCGGACGAGATCTACCACGGCCTGGTCTACGAAGGCACCGAGCACTCGATTTTCGAGTTTACCGAAAACGCCTTTGTCCTCAACGGGTTTTCAAAGCTCCACGCCATGACCGGCCTCCGGCTCGGCTATCTCATCGCGCCCCGGGCCTTCATTCGGCCCATCCAGAAGATCCAGCAGAATTTCTTCATCTCGGCCAACGCCGTGATCCAGAAGGCCGGCATCGCCGCGCTGAAGGAGGCCGGCCCGGACGTCGCCCGGATGAAGGAGATCTACAACAAGCGGCGGCTTTTCATGATCGATCGGCTCAAGGCCCTCGGCTTCGGCATCACCGTGCCCCCGACCGGCGCCTTCTACGTCTTCGCCAATGCCCGGCATCTGTCGCACGATTCCTACCGGCTCGCCTTCGATATCCTCGAGAAGGCCCACGTGGGGGTTGCGCCGGGCATCGATTTCGGGCCGCACGGCGAGGGCTATCTCCGGTTCTCCTACGCCAACTCCCTCGAAAACATCGCCGAAGGCATGGACCGCCTCGAGGCGTACCTCCAGGAGCGGCCCCCGGCGGAGGCGGAAGGACCGCAATGATTATCCGATCGGCCGAATTCGTGACCAGCGCCGTCAAGCCCGCCCAGTATCCCCCGGCGGCGCTGCCCGAGATCGCCTTTGCCGGCCGGTCCAATGTCGGCAAATCCTCGCTGATCAACACCCTGGTCAACCGGAAGCGCCTGGTCAAGACCAGCGGAACGCCCGGCCGGACGCAGCTCATCAATTTTTTTACGGTGAACGGGCAGTACACGTTCGTCGACCTGCCGGGGTACGGCTATGCCAAGGTCCCCATGGCCGTCCGGAAGAACTGGGGGCCCATGATCGAGACCTACCTGACCGCCCGGGACGCCCTTGCAGGGGTGGTCCTCATCATGGACATCCGGCGGGTTGCCCGGAGCGAGGAGATGGATTTCATGGCCTGGCTCCAGCACTACGGCATCGAGCGCATCCTGGTCCTGACCAAAGCGGACAAGCTCTCCAAGAGCGAACAGCGCAAGCAGCGGGGCGCCAATGCTGCGGCCCTGGGCGTCAGCCCCGACCGCCTGATCCTCTTTTCCGCCCGCACCCGCAAGGGCCGTGATCAGGTATGGAACGCCGTGCTCGACGCCGCCGCCCGAAAGGAGGCGGAAAGATGACAGAAAAGATCCCAGGCGCCACTGAGGGGTTCCGGTCCGGGTTTGTGATGCTGGCCGGCCCACCCAACGCGGGAAAGTCGACCCTGCTCAACCGGATGCTGGGGGAGAAGGTGTCGATTACGTCCAGGAAGGCCCAGACGACACGGAACCGAATCCTTGGCGTGCTGCACCGGCCCGGCGCCCAGCTGGTTTTCCTCGATACCCCCGGCGTGCACAAGGCGACCCAGGCCCTCAATGTCCGGATGGTCGACGTGGCTCTTTCGGCCATGGGGGATGCGGACCTGATCCTGTTGATGGTCGACCTGAAATCGCCGGACCCCGATGCCGAGGGGTTTCTGGTGGAGAAGCTCGAGCAGCAGCGCCGGCCCGTGGTGCTGGCCCTCAACAAGACCGACCAGGTGGGCCCCGAGGCCGTGCTCCAGGCCATCGACCGCTGGCGGACGGCCTATCCGTTTAAGGCCGTCGTGCCCATCTCCGCCAAGCACGGGCATCAGGTCGATGCCCTGGTGGCCGAGATGCTGGCCCTCCTCCCCGAAGGCCCGCCCTTCTTTCCCGAGGACGCCGTCACGGATATGCCCGAAAGGTTCATCGCGGCGGAGATGATCCGGGAGAAGGTGTTTCGCCTGACCGGCCAGGAGATTCCCTATTCCACCGCGGTTACCATCGAGACCTTCAAGGAGAAGCCGCGGATGATCGAGATCTACGCCACGATACATGTGGAGCGGACCTCCCAGAAGGCGATCGTGATCGGGCGGGGAGGCGCGAAGCTGAAGCAGATCGGCCGGGCGGCCCGCGAGGACATGGAGCGGATGCTGGGGGCCAAGGTCTTCCTGAAACTGTTTGTCCGGGTGCAGAAAAACTGGAGCCGGGATACCCGGGCGCTGAGAAAATTCGGCTATTGACGTTGGATGATTCTTTCGTTCCACCCATGCTTCACTGGAGACCGGCAGATTTTCTGCGCCGGCAGGGCCCCTGACGACAATGACCTGGCGGCTCCCCGGGCCGCCGATGCCGTCGTTCTGCCCCAGGGATGCAGTCCTGCGCTCTACAGCCTGGCGCGGGAGAACTGCCGGCATGTCTTCCCCAACTACGATCTCCGGTTCGCCTACCCCGGCAAAAGCGGACAGGTCCGTCTTTTCCGGCGTTTCGGCGTACCCCACCCGGAAACCGAGGCCTACGCCGACGCCGATGAATTCGCCGCAGCCCTTGGCGACGGGTCGAGCGCCGTTGGACGGACATATCCGTTCGTGTTCAAGTTCGACTGGGGCGGCGAAGGTCGGAACGTCCTTCGGATCCGCTCGCCCGAGGCACTTGCTTCGGCCCTGAAGACCGCCCGGCGCTACGAGCGGACCGGCCAGAAGGGCTTCCTGGTCCAGGAGTACGTCCCCTCGGGGAACCGGGTGCTCCGGGTCACGGTGGTCGGGGAGCGGATCATCACCTATTGGCGCGTCATGCCGGATGCGGCGGCGGACGCAGCGGGCCTGGCCATGGGGGGGCGTATCGACGCCTCGGCTGATCCGGAGCTGCAGGACCTTTCGGCAGAAGCCGTCCGGGAGTTCTGCCGCGCCTCCGGCATCAATCTGGCGGGCTTCGACATTCTGCTGCGGGAAGCGGCGGAGCGCTGCCTGCCGATATTTCTTGAAATCAATTATTTTTTTGGACGGCGGGGCCTGGGCGGAAGCCAGGCGTATTACCGGATGCTGATCACGGAGATTGAACGATGGATTGGCAGCCTGGACCGCCGGAGCTGATATGGGAATGAAGCATCGTTCACGAAAAGCGGCCGATCCCTTTGCCGCACGCATCGGTGACGCGGAAATGCGCCGGGAGCGCCAGAAGGCCCGGGATCTCCGGGCATCCCAGTGGTGGAAGCGGCAGTGCGCCAAGGGTCGGTGTTACTACTGCGGCAGCGCGGTTTCGCCCAGGGATCTCACCATGGACCACGTTGTTCCGATCTCCCGGGGCGGAAGGAGCACCAAGGGCAATGTGGTGCCGTCCTGCAAAACCTGCAACAATCAAAAAAGGCAGCTGCTGCCCATGGAGTGGGATGCATACCTGGCATCGCTGGCTTCGGAGTAGCGGTGCCGATGGCAGGTACGGCGCTGCAGGAAAAGGGTATGGACGGTCTCTGTATCGAGAATTTGAAATTTCCCGGCATGGGGCCGATCACCCTCCGGGTCGGCCCCGGGGCCTGCGTCGGGCTCTCCGGTCCGTCCGGTTCGGGTAAAACCCGCCTGCTTCGGGCGGTGGCGGACATGATGCCCCACACGGGTGAGATTTTCCTGGACGGCGCAGAAGCGAATACCATGCCGGCTCACCAATGGCGCCGGTGCGTCGGTTTCCTGCCCGCCGAGAGCGCCTGGTGGCACGAGCGGGTGGGCGACCATTTCCCGTCACCGGATGCGGACGGCCTTCGGCAGCTCGGATTTTCGCCGGATGTCTTCTCCTGGGAGGTCTCGAGGCTTTCCAGCGGTGAACGCCAGCGGCTCGCGCTGCTTCGTCTTCTGGCGGGGGCTCCCAAGGCGCTTCTATTGGATGAACCGACGGCGAATCTGGACAGCAGCAATACGGCCCGGGTCGAAGCGATGATCGCTGCCTACCGGCGCCGCAATGATGCCTCCGTCATCTGGGTCGGCCATGACCCCGCCCAGCTTCGCCGGGTGGCCGCCATTCGGTTCATTCTTCATGGCGGGAACCTGGTGCGACAGGCATCGGATGGAGGATGAACAGGCCATGCAGGTAATCTCGCTCTCCCCCATCGACCTCTCCCTGGCGGCGCTGCTGGTCATCGGCCTCGCCCTCCTGTCGATTCCCATGCGGCTTCAGCTTTCCCGTCAGCTGCTGGTTGCCGGCAGCCGGACGGTGGTTCAGCTCTCCCTGATCGGCCTGGTGCTCAAAGCACTGTTCGACCACATCCACCCGGCGGGGCTGGCCGTGGTCGCAGCGGTGATGGTCGGCGTGGCGGGCGTAGAGATCATGCGGCGCCAGAAGCGCCGGTTTGCCGGCATCTGGGGCATTGGTGTCGGCACCCTCTCAATGTTCGTTTCGTCGTTTTGCGTTACGGTCCTGGCCCTGACGGTGGTGATCGACATACGGCCCTGGTATCACCCCCAGTATGCCATCCCGCTCCTGGGGATGATCCTGGGAAACACCATGAGCGGGATTGCCATCGGGCTCGACCGTCTGACCGCCACCGCATGGGAGCAGCGGGCGGTCATCGAGGCCCGGTTGAGCCTTGGATTCGGCTGGTCCGAAGCCATCGAGGCGATCCGGCGGGAGGGAATCCGCAGCGGGCTCATTCCCATTATCAATTCCATGAGCGTCGTCGGGCTGGTCAGCCTGCCCGGGATGATGACGGGCCAGATCCTTTCCGGGACCCTGCCGGTCGAAGCCGTCAAATACCAGATCCTGATCATGTTCCTGATCGCCGGCGGCACAGGGTTCGGAACGATACTGGCGGTGTCGCTGGGGGCGCGCCGGCTCTTCGACGACCGTGAGCGGCTCCGGCTCGACCGTCTTCGGTCATGACGGCGGCGGCTCAAGCAGATCCTGTCCAGCCAATGACGGCACCGGCGCAGCGCCCGGAGGGCTGCTGCCGCTCTTCTCCTGAATCCCCTAGGCTGAATCCTTCCCGGAAGCCCCGTACGGATGGGCCGCACCGCCGGAAGCGCTATCGCGGAAGGGTTGAATTTGTCGATAGGTATTTCTGTAATATATTATTATTATGATATAAAATGTTTGTGTTTTCAGGGGTGGGTCATCTTGACGCAGGAGTTTTGAGGCTTAATTTTAGAAGTTAATCTGAAAGATTTGTCAATTGTTAGGACAGGGAGTGACACCAAATGGCCGAAACAGATTACTACAAAGAGCTGGGGGTGGATCGCAATGCCTCCGATGCGGACATCAAGAAGGCCTACCGGAAGCTGGCGATGAAATATCACCCGGACCATACCAAGGGCGACAAGTCGGCTGAAGAGAAGTTCAAAAAGATCAGCGAAGCCTATGCTGTCCTCAGCGACAAGGAGAAGCGAAAGCAGTATGATACCTATGGATCCTCCGATTTCCACCAGCGCTTCTCCCAGGAAGACATCTTCAGGAACTTCGATTTCTCAAGCATTTTCGAAGATCTGGGGTTCGGCGGCCAGGGGTTTTCCTTTGCAGGGGGACGGGGCGGCAGCCGGCGGTTTTCGTTTGGGGGATCGCCCTTCGGGGGCGGCACGGGTCATCAGCCGGCACCCAAGGGCTCCGATCTGGTCTACGAGCTCCCGCTGACCTTGAAGGAGGTGGCGTCCGGGACCAGCAAAACCGTGAGCTTCCAGCATGGGGGCCGCAGCGAGCAGTTGACCGTCAGGATTCCCAAGGGAATGGTCACCGGAAAAAAGCTGCGGGTGGCGGGCAAGGGCGAGCCAAGCCCCTACGGCGGCCCTGCGGGAGACCTCTACATTAAATCCAAGGTCATGGAGGACCCGGTGTTCTCGGCGGAGGGGTATGACCTCAATGTCGTTCGGGAGATCAAGCTGACCGATGCGTTGCTCGGTACGACCATATCCGTGCCGACCATTGGAGGGAAGTTTCTCAGCCTCAAGATTCCGCCGGGGACCCGGCACAAGACCCGGATGCGGCTTGCCGGAAAGGGGCTTCCGAACATGAAAAGCGACCGGCGGGGCAACTTGTATGTCACCATTCACACCGAGATGCCGAAGGAATTGACAACCCGGCAGAAGGAACTGGTTGAGGCGCTCAAAGCAACGGGTTTATAAAATCAATAATAAGGATTGACAAAAGGCTATTATCTAAGTTATATCGCAAATTGCGCACCGCCGCACGAGAAGCCCGCAGTGAGATCGCTTGCCCGAAAGCGACGATTTCCCGGCGCGGCGCACGACGCACCCGACCCAGGGGATTGCAGCGGCGCCTGCTGAACTGGTGGGGCGGCCCCCGATGACTGCCGATGTCAATTCGTATCGAAACGGAAGAATAAAGCTATCATGCCTGAATTCAACCCTGTTTTGACTCGGGAAGAAGTCGAGAAAAGCGTCGTCGAGATTGCGCGGAGAATTTCAATGGACTACCAAAACCAGGACCTGGTTCTGGTCGGTGTCCTCAAAGGTGCCTTCATCTTTTTGTCGGATTTGTGCCGCAACCTGACGGTCCCTGTCCAGGTCGATTTTGTTCAGGCGTCAAGCTACGGCGCTGGGACTTCGTCTTCGGGTAATATTGAACTGAATTTGGACATTCATCTTGATATCAGAGAGAAAAATGTCCTGATCGTCGAAGATATCGTTGATACGGGACTGACACTTTCCTATCTCGTTGAACATGTCAAAGGTCTCGGGGCGAAAACGGTCAAGATATGCACATTGATCGACAAGCGTGAACGCCGGGAAATCGACATCGATGTCGACTATGCCTGCCATGTGGTGGATGCGGGTTTCCTCGTGGGTTACGGCCTGGATTACGCAGAAAACTACAGAGAGCTGCCGGGGGTTTATCATCTGAAGCTTTAGGTGAAGCTTCAGGCGTTCAAATGCGCCCGGGGCGATGCCAACAGGAAAAGGCGCCTTGCAGCAGTCCGATGCGCATGCAGCAGCATATGCATACAGCAGTGAATGTTGGTGCTAACGCCGAGGGGGAGGAGATGAATCAACCATGCGACAGATCCGATACCCGAATCGAACCGCTGGAGAACGCCGCGCCGTCTGAGGCATCCCCCCGGCGCTCTCTTCCCCAATCCCCCAACGCGGGGCAGGACCTCTTGAGGATGAATATGCCTGGAAAAAAACGCAAGAAGAAAAAGTTGCAGAAGAGCTTGAAAAAATTAGAAAACTTCAAATCAGAAGAGTCGAAAGACGGTGATGCTCCCGCCGAAGCAGCGCCTCTTGCCGCAGACGATGCCGTATCCAAGGCGTCCGCTGCTGGTGCGGCTGCGGAAGGTAATGATGCCGTTGACAAGCCCGCTGATGAAACCGGAGCGTTGAGCGCTGATGATGTGGTGAATGAGAAAACCGAGGTGATCCGATTGGATGATTTTGGTGATGCAGGCCCCGGCATGCCCGAGAGCGACGGCGGTGAAGATGCCGGGAGAGGCCCAGACGACGGCTTCAGCATCGACGAAGAGCTGTTTCGAGATTTCGACCTGGAAGGACTGGGGCTGGACGCCGACACGCCTGCAGGAGTGGATGCCCCCGATGAAGTGGAAGCCTTCGGCGATATGGAGACCATCGCGTTGGATCCGAACAGCGATTTTATGCCGGATGCCGAAGGAGATGCCGTCCTTCTCGATATGGATGGCGACGGCGGAGCGACGATGCCGCTGGAGGGGAAAGAGGAGAGCATGAAAGAGGCCGATGCCGGATCCGTTCCTGCAGTTCAGGACCTCGAGCGCCTGGATGGCCGATTCGGCGCCTCCAGCAAGGACGGCTTTCTGGACCTTTTTCTGGATCTCGAGCCGGGGGCCGAAGGCGATGTGCCCCATGACAGTGACCTTCCGGAGATGGATGGGCTTACATTCGAGATCGAAGACGGGGATCTCTATGCCGAAGACCATGACATGGCGTCGATGCCTGCAGATATGAAAAGCATTGAGCAGAAACTGGCGGCAACCGGCGGCCTCGAAATGGAGGAGGATGCCCTCGAACTGAAACTCGGGAATGGTGAAAGCGGAGAGACGGAACCCGAGCCGGATATAGGGCTGAGTCTGGATGAAAACCTCCTTCTGGATCTGGATCTCGATGGTGACGAAGAAGCGCAAGCGCTGAATGTGGATCCGGGGGCGGACGGCGCTGCCGAGGAAATGGGCCTGGGCGTCGACGACAACCTCCTCATGGATCTGGATTTCGATCTTGACAGCGATGAACAGGGGATGGAGACAATTGCCGCCGAAAAGGTCGGTGACGCTCCCGAAGAGACGGCCCTGGATGTCGATGATAATTTTCTCATGGACCTGGACCTGGACCCGGATTTGAACCCGGATTTGAACATCGATGAAGACGCCCAGGGGCTTGAAACGATGGTCTCCGATGGATTTGACGACGGTCTGGAACCGGATTCCGGCGAGGGGAAGGCATTGCCGGACGAGGATCTCCTGATCGATCTTGACCTCGACGTTGAAGAGGGAGATGAGATTCGTGGGGCCATGGCTGAAGACCCCGTGGAGGGGGCGTCGGATTCCGGGGAGTTCTTTTTGGAACTGGATCTCGATGGTGCGTCCGATGAAACGTCCTCCGATGCGTCGACCGAGCCTGCGGCGGCGGTGTCGGAATCCGAGGAGTTCTCCCTGGATCTCGATGATGTGTCCGAAGAGGATGCGGCCGCTGGAGATTTTTCCCTTGATCTGGATATGGACGAAGCCGATCAAGCCACAGTGGTCGCCGGCGGGGGAGACGATCTCGATTCTGACGCCTCTTTTGAGCTGGATCTGAATCATTCCGATGTTGATTCGCCCGATGCCCAAGATATTATTTCTTCCGTTCCAGCGGAAGCCGTCGACATCGATGGGGCGTCCAACGAGGACTTCCTTCTCAACATGGACCCGGATGAATTAGAGGAGGTCCATAATGAGTCGGGGTCGACACGTCGGGATTCGGACGGAGAAGATGGTTTCCAGAATGAGATTTTGCTGGCGTCGAAGTCCGAGGAGGTGCTGGAGAATACCGAAGCAGCTGAGGACGTGCTGAAGTCGACGGATCCTGAATCGAAAAGCAAGGCGCCGGCGCTGCAGGATGAGGATTTTATCGACGCCTTTGATATGGGGATATCCGCGGACGAGTTCGAGGCGCCGGGAGAGCAGCCCGGGGGCAAAAACGACGCTGCAAAAGGCGCGGAAAAGAAGGCTTCACGAGCAAAGAATCCGTCTCCACGCCCTCGGCGTATGGGGCTGCCGGCATTGCTCCTGTTGCTGGTCCTGCTGGGGGCAATGCTGTTCGGGGCCTATTTCTTGGGGCTTTTTGATGAAATCAGCGTCAGCAGCTCCCTCCGTAATATTCCGGTTGTCGGGGCTTATTTTTCGGTCCCTTCGAATATTAACGGTGAGGTTGTTGTCCTCAAAAATGCGATCCGTGACCGGTTTGTGGAAAACAAGGCTTCAGGGACGCTTTTTGTCGTGACAGGAAAGGTGCGAAACGACTTCCCCTCGCCGCGAAGCTATATCGAGGTTGTCGGCAGGCTTTTTTCCTCCGGAAGGAAGCCTGCCGGGGTTGAAAGCGTCTTCTGCGGCAACAGCCTCACAGATGAAGAGTTGACCTCGCTGCCGTCCGACCGGATCAAAAATATCCTCCATGCCCGGGCCGGGCGCAACAACAGCAACATCGATGTCCGGCCCGGCAAAGTTCTCCCCTACATGATCGTTTTTGACAATCTGCCCGACCAGTTGGATGAATTGAGTGTGGAGGTCAAAGGCTCCCATCCATCCAACGGATAAAAAAATATCATTTTTCTTGACTTTCGTATTTTAACCTGCTATTTCCTTCTGCGCTTTTGGGGTAGCCGCCTGAACCTATCCAACACGGACAGGAATCACCGCGTGCACCGTTCAATCTGTTCTTCTCCGGTTTTCCTAATGGCGATGTAGCTCAGTTGGTTAGAGCATACGGCTCATATCCGTAGTGTCCGGGGTTCAAATCCCTGCATCGCCACCATTCTTCCTTTACCCACTTGCATGCCTATCTTTGCTTTGATTGTTTGATTTCGCGCTTTGCAGGCATCCGTTGCCTGTATGAAAGTTGATGCGGCATCTTTTTTCGGGTGCTGCAATCCGGATGTTTTTCACCCCCCCTGTGCGTTGGAACTGTTCATGCCTCTATTCGGGCATCTCTAAACGATGTGTATGAAATGAGTTAATGAAGCCATGTGTATGAACTGAATATGCTGCATCGCATTTGTCTTGGAAAATTGGACTGATTCGATGCTTTTACTTTTTTTAATATAATTTACTATTGTTTATAGATGTATTTTCAGGGTGTGTGTATAAAAAATCCCGTCCTGAAAAGAAAAATATTGCAATGCAACAAATTAAGTGACATAAAACGGTCAGCAGTACGCTGTCGCAGGCGGCATTGTCAGGATATCATGACGTTTACCGATGCGGTGATGTGACAATGTATTGCTTTTTTGATGAATATCTGGCTTTGGATGTAAAAAAAACAATGAAAAAAAAGGAGAAAAAGATGGATCAGAAAAAAATGCTCAAACAGATGATTGAGTTCAACAACACCGCATTCAACAACAGCTTCAACACCATGGTCACCCTTCAGGAGCAGATGGAAACCGCGACCAATGCACTCCTCGACCAGGCCACGTGGCTGCCCGAGGAGGGGAAAAAGGCCATCCGCGACTGGGTCGGGGCCTACAAAGAGGGCCGGGAAAAGTTCAAAAGCACCGTCGATGAAAATTTCAAGAAGGTCGAAGAATTTTTCAACTCCGGCAACTGATATACGGTCCGTTGAACGACACCCCCGCATGATCTCATTTCCCGGCCCCTGACATGAGGAGCCGGGAAAACCCTTCAGGAGAACAGATGGGTAAAAGCTGCCAGAAAGCTTGTGGAGCACTTTTTTATTAGGAAAAAATATGGATAAAGTTTTGTCAATCATCAAGGCAACGTATAATCAAGCCCATTCCGCCGGGAACTATGTGGCCGGATTTTCCCGGTACATGAATAATTTCATGACGCCCTATCTGCTGGCCACGAGTTATTTCAGCCGCGCTGAAATGGAGAAATTCATCTCCACATCCCCCCTGGAAGGGATGCAATCCTATGCTGGGCTGATGCAGTTCAACGGGGCGCTGAGCGGCAGGGCTCTCCTTTCGAGCATGAAAGCCATGAACGAATTCGGCAGCATGGAGATGGAAAAGGCCATGGATGCCCTGTTCAACACCGTTTTCAACCGAAACGGCGACGAGGAAAACGAATGCGACATCGTCGCGTTTACCGAGCGGCACGCCTCCATGACGGATATGCTCGTCCGCGGCTATCCCCAGGCAATCCAGGAGATCGCCTCCGAGTATGGCTTCGGCTTCGAGCGGGGGGAGAACGTCAAGGTGGCGGAAACCGATCGCTTCATCCTCTACCAGATCCTGCCCATCGATCCGGAGACCGAGGTGCGGAACGACGGCAAACCGGTCCTGATCCTGCCGCCCTATGTGCTGGGTGCCAATATCCTCGGATTCCTGCCCCAGGAGAACCGGAGCTACGCCCACTGTTTCGCCAACATGGGCATTCCCACCTATATCCGGATCATGAAAGACATTGCGGCAACGCCGGCAGTGCAGCTGGCCACCGGCGAAGACGATGCCCGGGACACCCGTCTCTTCTGTGAGAAAATCATTGAGCGGCACGGCAGACCGGTGACCCTGAATGGCTACTGCCAGGGGGGATATATGGCGGTCTGCAGCCTGCTCTCGGGCGAACTGGACGATGTCGTGGATGCGCTGATCACCTGCGTCTCCCCCATGGACGGCACACGGAGCCAGGGCTTCAAGGACTTCTTCGGCCCGCTTCCCAAGCGTTTCAACGACCTCATGTACGGCACCAAAACCCTTCCCAACGGCAATTCGGTGGGGGACGGCACTCTCATGGGGTGGGTCTACAAGCTCAAGAGCATCGATGTCGAGTTTCCGGTGGTCTCCTTCTTTCGGGACCTGATGATGTTCAGCCCGAGGGACGGAAAAACGCCCAAGGTCGGCAAGACGGCGGCGGCCATCAATTACTGGCTGCAGAACGAACGGTGCGACCTTCCTTTGGCCGTCACCCGGATGAGCTTCGATTCCTACAACATTCCGGTGACCGAGGACGGAACGCTCCCCGTCAAGCTTTTTGGCCGGAAGCTAAATTTCAAGCGAATCCAGGAAAAGGGCATACCTTGGCTGATCTGCTACGGCGAAAAAGACGACCTGGTGGAGAAGGAGACCGCCCTGGCGCCCCTGGATTATATCGAGGCCGAGGTGGCGCCATTCCCCAAGGGGCATGTGGCCATCGCCACGTCCTGGTCGAACCCGACCTCCGAGTGCGCTCTTCACGCCTGTTTCGGCGACAGCGGGCATCGGGGGCCGGTCCGGTTTCAGCTGGACCTGGATCAAACGACCTCCGAAGCCTGATCCATCCGGCAGGCGGGTTCCGCCGACGCCATGGTGGAGAAACAGGTGTGTTGCAACGGTAGGCTTTTATAGATTCTATTTAATCCCGACAGGTTAACGAAAGGACATATCATGCTTGACATCAACGGTTCCGTAGCGGTCATCACCGGCGGCGGGGGCGGCATCGGATTCGCCATCGCCCGGCACTGGGTGGAAAACGGCGGCAAGGTCGTCATTGCCGACATTTCCGAAGAGCTCCTCAAAAAAGCCGAGGCAGACCTCAAGGCCATGGGCGGCGAGGTCGTGACGGTGGCCTGCAACGTCACCCAGGAAGAGGACTGCGCCCGACTGGCGGATGCCGCCATCGAAGCCTTCGGACAGATCAATCTCGTGGCGCCGTTTGCCGGCATCATCAAGGACGGGATGATGGTCTCGCCGGACCGGGAGACCGGGAAGGTTACCAGAAAGATGAGCCTGGGCGATTTCAAGCTGGTCGTCGACATCAACCTGACCGGCGTCTTCCTGACGGTTCGGGAGTGCGCCGAACGAATGATCAACCACAACTGCCGCGGCCTGATCTGCCTTGTCTCCTCCACGGGATCCATGGGCACCGCGGGCCAGATCAACTATTCCTCGACCAAGGCGGCAATGTCCGTCATGCCCCGGGTCATCACTGCCGAGTTCTTCCGCCGCGGCCTGGCCGACAAGATCCGCTGCGCGGCCGTCGCCCCCGGCTACGTGGGGACCGACATGGTGAAGAACATGAACCAGAAGGCCCTCGACCGGATCCTGGCCGACGTTCCCATCGGTCGTCTGGTCGAGCCTGAGGAAGTCGCCACGCTTGTGGGCGATATCTACAAAAATGAAGCCTTGGCCGGGGATGTCTATTTTATCCACGGCGGCCTTCGCCTGGGATCCAAGGGATGATGCGACGGATTGTGCAACCGCCTCTTTCTTGAGAGGCTTCAGGGCGCAAGGCTCCGCTCAGGAGTCCTGCGCCCTGCATCGCAGCACCGTCCGAGGGGCTGCGATGCATCCATTGCCTTGGGCATAGGAGTGCTGAATGTTGTTCCTTGACAGGTATTTGTTTGTGTTATATTTTTGCTTGTACAAACATTATTTCAATGCTTGTCGATGACAAAAGAGACCTCCATACTGCACCACTGCCTCTATTTCACCGCGAACTCCCTGGCCCGCGTGATCACCCGCATGGCCGAAGAAGAATTTCGGCAGACCGGCCTTTCTCCGTCCCACGCCTTTCTGATGATGCTGGTCAACGATCATCCCGGCATTGGGCAGAAGGCCCTGTGCGAACAGCTTCATCTGGCCCCGTCCACCGTGACCCGGTTCATCGATGCGCTGGTGCACCGGGGCTACCTGCTCCGGCGGACCGAGGGAAAGGCCTCCCGGGTGTACGCCACCCCGGAGGGAGAAGGGCTGCGGCAGCCCATTGAAGATGCCTGGAACCGCCTCCATCAGCGCTACGCTAAAGTGCTGGGGCTTGCCGAGGGCGACCGCCTGGCGATGATGATTGACGAGGCAAGCGATAAACTCAGCGCAGAAGTGTGAGTTTATTTCAACTTTAATTGTGTGTGCAAACAATTATAGGTTTCATCCATGAAAAGGAGGCGTCCTCATGAATCCCATTGGACCCGTAAACGCCCTCTATCCCATGCCACCACTCTGGTGGGCGCGACGGTGAACAGCAAGCCCAATTTCCTGCGGTCGCCCATGTGGGGATCCTCAACCACGCCACCCCCAGTATCTCTCCATCGGCCTCGCCAAGGTTCACTATACCAATGCCGGCATCCGTGAGAACGGGGCCTTCAGCATCTGTGTGCCGTCGGAGGACCTGATGGTGGAGACCGACTACTGCGGCATCATGACCGGCAATAAGACCGACAAGGCCGCCCTGTTCGATGTCTTCTACGGCACGCTCAACACTGCGCCCATGATCCGGCAGTGCCCCGTCAACATGGAGCTGAAGCTCCACGACGTGCTCGACTTTTCGAGCCATGACATTTTTTTTTCTGACACGCAAGCAGGAAAGGAGCCATTATGCCCTCTCTTTTTGAAACCACCACCCTCAGCACCATGACCCTGAAAAATCGCTTCGTCCGCTCAGCCACCTGGGAGGGGATGGCCGAAGACGACGGCGTATGCACCGCCCGCCTGATCGACCTAATGGCCCGGCTGGCCGACGGCGGCGTCGGATTGATCATCAGCGGCCACGCCTACGTGAGCCGGGAAGGCCAGGCTGGTCCGAAACAGATGGGGGTCTACGACGACGGGATGCTGCCGGGCCTGAACCGGATGGCACAGGCGGTACACGATCGGGGCGGCAGGATCATCGTCCAACTGGCCCACGCGGGCACCCAGGCTGCCGCCGCCCTGTCCGGCCTGCCGGCCATGGGGCCATCGGTCTTCGACGGAAAGAAGGCACCGGCCTCCCGCGAGATGACCGAAGCGGAGATCGCCGGCGTTGTCGCGGCCTTTGCCGCCGGTGCGGAAAGAGTCCGGAAAGCCGGTTTTGACGGGGTCCAGATCCACGCCGCCCACGGATATCTTCTCAGCCAGTTCCTGTCGCCCTTTTACAACCGGCGGCAGGATCGCTACGGCGGGGGCATCGAGAACCGCGCCCGCATCGTCCTCGAGGTGCTGGCGGCGATCCGCCGGGCTGTGGGTGGGGCGTTTCCGGTCCTGATCAAGCTCAATTCAGAGGATTTCCTCGAGGACGGCTTCAGCCGACAGGAGATGCTGGACGTCTGCCGGATGCTCGAAGACGCAGGCATCGACGCCATTGAACTCAGCGGCGGCACCGGCCACTCGGGGAGGTACACCCCGGTCAGAACCGGCAGGTTCGACACCCCTGACCGGCAGGTCTTCTACCGGGACGCCGCCCGGGAATACAAGGACCATATCCGCACCCCCCTGATCCTGGTGGGCGGCATCCGGTCGCCGGAAGTGGCCGAAGCGCTGGTCGCATCGGGCGAGGCCGACTACATCGCCCTATCGCGGCCCCTGATCCGCGAGCCCGCGCTGATTCGGCGCTGGCAGGCCGGTGACACGGCCATCGCCGCCTGCAAATCGGACAACCTCTGCTTCAAACCGGCCCTCGACGGCCGGGGGATCTATTGCGTGCTCGAGGAGCGGGAAAAAAAGGAGCCGTGATGCCGAAAGCAGCCGCGAGGCTGCGATGGTGTGATTGCATGCCGCCGACCTCCTTGCGTTACCTGGCGTCTTCCGCTACAACACCACGATAAACCCCTGTTCTGGAGCGCTGAAGTGAAAAAAACTATCAGTATCGTCGTGCTGCTTTGCATCGCCGCTGTCGGCGGTGCCGTCTGGTATCTGAGCCGGCCGGCATCCGGTGCGGCCCACCCGGACGAGCTGCTGCCTGAAAATACCCTGGTGATGGTTGAGGCTGTCGAACTCAAGAAGGGACTGGACGCGTTTCGTGCCGGACCGCTGGGCCAGGCGATATCGGGGATCGACCTGCCGGCATGCATGGGGGCCCTAGATGCTGAACCCGAGGCCATCGAGCGGGTGAGCCGTCTTCAGGCCCAGCTCAAGGCGGGCATCGACAGCCCCTGGTTCGACACCCTCTTCGGAGAGCTGGTCGTCTTCGCCCTTCTGACGCCGGAACCGGATGACCTGAGCACTCCCGTGGAGGGGCGCTGGCAGGAGTCGGCCGTCATGGTGCTGCAGCCCCGAAAACCGGCGGAGATGATCCAGTGGATCGCAAAGATGTTCGCCGGGGATGTCGCCGTCACGGAGCAGACCGAAGGCGGGGTCCGGATGGACCGGGTCGAGACGCCCGACGGCCCGCCGCTTTTCGTGGCCGTCCATCGCGGACTGGGGCTGTTGGCCCTGGACCCGAAGCCCGTGGTCCGTTGCCTGGCCGAGAGCGGCGCCCGGAATTCGCTCGCCCGGAACCCGGCATATGCGGCAATGCGGGCCGAGCTCGGGTCCGGGGGGGAGGGGGCCTTTGTCTGGATCGATCTCCAGCGCACCCTCAACCTATTTTTCATGCTGGCGGCGCAGGCCGGGATGGATGACGCTGATGTGGCCCAAGCCCGGAGAGACTGGGCCGGCCTCCTTGAGGCCAGGCCCGTCATCGCGGCGAAAGCCGTCGAAGATGGCGAGGCGGTGCACCACCGGATACGCGTCCGGTACAATGCATCGGACCTGTCACCGGAAGCGGCGGGGATTCTGGGCGTCCCGCCGTCGGCCAACGACACCTTCCATTGGGTGCCCGAAGAGGCGCTCTACTATACCTGGCAGAACAACTTCGACCAGGTTCTGGCGTCCCTCCTGGATCTCTCGCGACACGATGGCAAGGGTGCCGCGGCATTCCGGCGGTCCTTCGTCGACCGGACCGGTGTTGCCCCGGATGATGTCGTGGGTGCATTCGGCAGCCAGATAGCCTTCATGATCCGCGATATCCGGACCGGCGGCCTCTTTCCAGTGCCGGAGCTGGCGCTCATGGCCGAGGTGGTGGATCCGGCGGTCATCGACCGTCTCGTGGAGACCGCTGCCGTCAGCTTTGGCCTGGCCATGGCGGAAGAGGGTGATGGCGAAGGACGCATCCGCTATGTCTGGCTGCCCTATGGCAAGGATATCAGCCCGGCCTACGCCGTCTCCCAAGGCTTTTTGGTGGTGGCCTCCAGCCGCGGGCTCCTCAAATCGCTTCTATCCAGGGGCGACGGCTGGCAGCCGCTCATGGATTCCCAGCCGTTCCGGGCCGTCGTCAAGCGCTTTTCCGACCCTGCCAACCAGATGACCTTCCTGCGCTCGGGCCAAGCCGCCAAGAAGGCCGGCGATCTCATCCGGTGGGGCCTGTCCCTTGCCGTGATGACCGGAAAGGCAGAGGAGGCCAGGCAGATGATCTACATCGCCAACAAGGTGGCGGCGCCGATTCTGGAGGGTCTCTCCACATACCCGGCCGTCGGATCGCGGACCGTTATTCAGGAAGATGGCATCCAGACGGATGTCCATGTGCTGAATCCCCGGCAGCCATAAATCAATCCGTCCCCCTGCCGCGTCCACCGCCGCCCATGCCGCGTCCCCCCTGTGCCGGACCCTTGCCGCGTCCGCCGCCGCCCATGCCGCGTCCGCCCTGTGCCGGACCTCTGCCGCGTCCGCCGCCGCCCATACCTCGTCCGCCCTGTGCCGGACCTCTGCCGAGACCGCCGCACCCAGTGCCCTGGCCGGCCCATTTGGCCGGAGCGGCATCGTCGGCGCTGAGGGGATTCAGGCGTTTTTCCGTAAGGGCATCAATGGCCTCCCGGACCGTTCCGCCGGCGGCGCCGTAGATCCGGATCTTGGACTGGTTCAGTACCTGGGCGGCCTTGGGGCCCACCTGGCCCGTGATAAGCGTTTCTGCTCCGGCATCGATGACCATCTGGGCGGCTTGGATGCCGGCCCCCTGGGCGAGGCGCTGCTGCGCAGCGTTGTCCAGGTACTGGAGATCCTGGGTGTCCGTATCGAACAGAATGTACCCCGGGCTTCTGCCGAATCGCGGCTCCACAGGGCTGTCCAATGTTTTTCCGGTTGTGCTTATAGCGATTTTCATATCGTTTTTCCTTTATCTGTTCCGGCGGTGCCGGGTTAAAAACTGGATGGCAGCGCCACTGCCTGGAAATATTATTATCA
>CAJXSB010000006.1 GCA_913060435.1 uncultured Desulfococcus sp. | reverse complement strand
GGTATCCGCCGCCCCGGGATGGATGGCGGCATTCCCGTCGTTGCAGTCGCCCTGGTTTTCGGTGTAGCCGTCCCCGTCGTCATCGCTATCGGCAGGGTCCAAGAGGATGCAGTCGGCCCCACTGCAGTCCTGATCGATGCCGTCGCCGCAGATATCCACCGCCCCGGGGTGGATGGCGGCGTTTTCGTCGTTGCAGTCGCCCTGGTTTTCGGTGTAGCCGTCCCCGTCGTCATCGGTATTTTCAGGGGAAGACAGGTCTTTCCCATCGCAGTCCTGGTCGATCCCGTCATCCAGGACCTCCGCAGCGCTGGGGTGGACGGCGGCGTCCTTGTCGTTGCAGTCGCCCTGATTTTCAGTGTAGCCGTCGCCGTCGTCATCCCTGTTTTCCGGACACACCATTTCTTCCGAAGAGTGCAACGCCAGTACCTCGTTTGCCGCCGTAAAGAGCAGAAAAGACTGCGGCGCGTTGCCCGAAATGGTCACGCCGCACAAATCCGTCGTCGATTCGGCGAATATGGCATCGATTTCATGAAACCCCACCGCCGGAAACCATTCGGCGTACATGCCCACTGCTTTGCTGAATGGCGCTATGGTGACGTCCGCACAGGCAATGATATCGCCGTTTCCGACAGCATACAGCGTCACAGCTGCTGCGACGGCGGTCATGTTGGCGAGAGCAATCGCCTTCCATGAAATTTCAGGAATGTAGTCGCTGAAATAGAAACCGATTGCAGGGTATACCGCATCGGTCAGCCGGAATTCGGCCACGCCGCCACCTGTACGGTGTTCGTAGGACAGCCGGAAATAGAGCAGCGGTGAATCGTAGGTGACAACGCCGCAGGCAGATTCGGCATACGGGACAAGCGTCTTGAGATCTATCAGCAGCGATCCCTGTGGCTCCGTGGTGAAGCTGTCCTGATACACCTGTACGCCGTTGTCATAGATCGTGAGGAGAAAAGCCGCGGACGCGTTGTCGTTATTGTCAACCTGAAGATAGTCCTGCCAGAAACCGCCTGTGCCGGTGATATGGGGAATGAATGCCTCATGACCTGCTGCTGCGGGGGGTATCACCATGCATGCAATTAGGGCTGCAATGCGTAAAAATAATGAAAATTTAAGCATATACCCTCCTTTGGCGTGTATTTTTTCAGGCCATATGTGCAGATGTATTCCTGCCGAAGATATAAGGTCATGATGAATCTGATTTTATCTCTCGGATGCAAGGCTCTCTGGTGTTTTTTCGACAACTGCACTGTTCAGATATTGATCGATCACTTCGCGGATGATGGATCTGACCACGGGGTTCGTGTCGAAAAAGAGCCCTCCGGAATAATCCTCTGAAGCGGTGAAGGTTTTCTGATTTTCGATGTCCACAAGGTGGACATGCATTGTATGAATCACTTCATACATTTTATTGGGATCGTTCGACTGCGTGTCCTGGAATGGTATCTTAACCTTTCGCCTCGTTTTTTGGGCCAGCAATACGATGTCCGCTGTGAACTTTCTGGATAGGTCTGCGATCTTTCTATTGTTCGAATCGATAGGGCATGAATAGATTTTATGAGCATCACTCCTGGTGATGTCCTGAAGGATAGGGACCACCTGAATTGTGTCGCCCCGGTAATAGGAGGCACCGATTTTCATTTTATCGTATTCCTGGAGGAGCGTAAAAATCATGTCGATGTCGATGTCTTTTCCTTTGCCTACCGCCACGCCATCAAAGGGGAGAATAATTATTTTTCGGGCCTTATCCCCAACAGCATCCTGTCCTTTGTGATGATTGTTCGGGGCATATGTTTTTTGGGGATGATCTATCTCCGGGGCTTTGGCAGGCAGAAACGGTTTTGCCGCCTGCTGACTTCTATCGGACTTGGGGGCTGGAGGCTTCGTTTCGGAAACCTTTGAATGCCAGAATGCCTTTTTTGTCAGCGCTCTATTTCGAAAGGCCTCATCTTTGGTGCTGTAAGGGTTGTCCGAACCATAGAAAGCGAGAAACGTCTGCCATACGTCCAGCTTTTCTTGTGGTGTCAGCTCTGGGCTCCGGTCGTATTCTCCGGCCTTTTCAAACTGATCCGCCATTTTTGTCTGCCATGCATTCCACTGTTCTCTAACTTTTTTTCGTTCTTGAATGATGTTTTCATATTTTTCGATATCGTGCGTGGGCGGCGGCGAAGGCGGTTTCGGGGAGTCTGGCGGTGATTGGGTCGGGCTGCTGTTTTGGGTGTTGAAATAGAAGTCGCCGGTCAGGGATGACGATTCCCACGGGACCTGCCGGTTGTTGGTTTCCTGTATGACGCCCACCCGGACATTTTTAAAGACTTTCTCTATCGTCAACTTTGGATCACGCATTTCCCTCAGGAGATGTTTTGTGTAGTAGCTGTTCCTGCCGTCGCCGTCTGCAGCGACATTCCCAGGAGATGTTGCATAGGCGATGAGCGTCCCTGTCGGGGCATCCATCCGGGCCAGCCCTTTGGCAGCGGAACGGAATGAACGTGCAAACGGATTGTCTCTGCAGGCATCCAGGATGACGATATTCATCCTGTTGGCAGCGTTGTACATCGCATCCAGGATCCGTCCAGCGTGGATGGCTTCATATTTGATGTCTGTTTCCTGATAGATCTGGGCGTCGACAGGGATCAGGAAATTGTCATTTTTAACCTGAACACCGTGGCCGGCATAGTAAAACAAGCCGACGCCACCGATTTTTCGGAGGCGGGTTCCAAAGTCTCGGATCGCTTCTTCAAATTCCCGCTGACCGACGTTTTCTTTATGGATCACATCGAATCCCAGTTTTTTGAGGGAACCGGCCATGTCTTGGGCGTCGTTGACCGGGTTTTTCAGCGGTGAATGGATATAATCTGCATTGCCGATGACCAGAGCAAGCCGGTGCTCCCTGATACGGAGCCCCCGGTCCTCGGACAGACCCGGCGATGCGGCAACGCAGGTGAAGAAAATGATACAGATGGAAAAGAGGGTTTTGGACATGGAAGCCCTCCCAGCGATGATCAAGGGTAAGGGGGTATTAAAGACTGCCAAGTCACTCTTGCGGGTGATAGGGTCGTGCAGATGCGTTTGGCGGAAGACCCCGCATCACTCATCGCGTGAAATCGAATCGGTTGTTCCGGAGATGAACCAACTGTCGGAGTATTTCATACTACTTTAACTGACACAGGATTCGCAACCCAAAAATTCCGGAAACTTCATGGGAGCCGGTTGAATGGAGATAGGGATAGGGCCTGTTACCGTGTCAGTGCAAGCCGGATGCCCAGGGCCATCATGATCGAACCGGCCAGTCCATCGAAGGTCCGGTGGACGGCGCGGTGCGACAGCCAGGTCCTGGCGCGGCCGACGAGCAGGGCCAGGAAGCACTGCCAGACCATGGCGATGGCGAAGTGGAAGCCCGCCAGAACCAGCGACTGCCCCAGGGCCGATCCTGCGGGATCGATGAACTGGGGCAGAAAGGCCATGTAGAAGACCACGGTCTTGGGGTTGAGGATGTTGGAGAGGAACCCCTCGACAAGGGAGCGGCGGGCACTGAACCGGAGGCCGGGGGCATTCTGAAGCGCTGCCGCCGATATCTTTCCGCCCCGCCAGGCATGATGCAGGCTCACCATCCCCAGCCAGACCCGGTAGGCCGCCCCCGCCAGCTTGAGGGCGCTGAAGGCGAGGGCCGAATGGAGCAGGATGACCGATATGCCCAGGGCCGAGACCGTGGCATGGGCCAAGAGACCGGTGCAGATGCCGAGGCTGCTGACGGCGCCGTCCCGCCACCCCCCGCGGCCGGTGTTGCGGATGATAAGCATGGTGTCCACCCCCGGGGTGAGGGTGAGCAGGGTGATGGCGACGAGGTAGGTCCAGAGCTGGGGCGTCATGGGGCTTCTTTCCTGCCGGTTAAGCCGGCTTCAACTGGATTTGAATCCGGCGGCCGTCGAATTCCACCGTGTCTCCGGAAAAGATCTTCTTCCGCTTCCGGGTCTCCACAGTATTATTGACCAAAACCAGCCCCTCGGCAATGGCAAATTTGGCCTCGCCCCCCGAGCCGACCAAGTTTTCCATCTTGAGGATCTTGTAGAGCTCGATGGGTTCGCTCTCAATGAATACCAACGGAGAGCTCTCCGGCATGTCGATTTCTGGGTTCACGTTTTGTCCTTTGCTGCGTCGCCAATAGGGTGATAAAATACGGCCAATCTATTTTCAGAGGCGAAAATAAGCAAGTTTTTTCTCCCCGGAACCGGTCTTCCATGCTCCATCCGCCTTTTGGGGCGCAAGTATTGACATCCAGAAATTAGGACGATACCTTAAATCCATTGGACAAAGTTGACGTTATGGTCAGCCGTCCGGTACGGCCGATATACGGTCAAGCCTCCAAGACTGCGTGCCCCATCCCCAATTCACCATGGCTGGGCGCCCAGAATTCATTCTCCGAAATGCCGCAGACGCGACGATTATCGGAAACTACCCAGGATAACCGGGAGAATCCCATCTCCGCGGGTTCTCACACACAGCATCCCGGGCGTTCGTCAGCAGCAGGGCTGCCGATGATGGTTCACTGGATCTCCGGTGATCATCCCACTGCTCAGTCCGTGAAAACCCAATGTTGAGTCGATCGCCATAAGCGAAGACAGATCAGGGGGCTGCAATGTCAGTATTATCCCAGGAAGAGAGGACTGTCGCCATCCATACCCCCTTGGGAACGGATGTTTTGCTGGTCACGGGTTTCAAGGGCGCAGAGTCGCTCTCCTCTCTCTTCGAATTCCGGGTGGACCTCATTTCTGAAAAACACGACATCCCCTTCGAGCAGATCATCGGCGAAAAGGCCGCCCTGTCGATCATGCTGGCAGATGGCGCAGAGCGATACATTCATGGCCTTGTGGCGGAATTTTCCCAGGGCAGGGGCGGCGGAGATGCCGCGGGAAGCGACGCGCTCTTCTCTTATTATCACATGAAGATGGTGCCGTGGCCATGGCTGTTGACCCACACGGCGGATTCGAGAATATTTCAGGAATTGACCGCGCCGGACATCATCGAGCAGATCTTTTCGGAAAAGGGATTCACGGACTACAGCAATCGGCTGACCGCAGCGTACAATACCCGGACCTACTGCGTCCAGTACCGCGAGACGGACTTCAATTTCGTCGCGCGTCTCATGGAGGAGGAGGGGATCCACTTCTTTTTTGAGCACGAGAAGGACAAACACATCCTGGTGATGGCAGACAGCGGGACCGAACATGCACCGTGTCCCCACCAGGAAAGGGCGAGATACCAGATCAGCGGCGGCGGTTGGCTCGAACAGGACGTCATCACCCGCTTTGAAATCAAGAAGCAGATCCAGCCGAACAAGTACAGCCTCGTCGACTACAACTTTGAGATCCCCGGCACCAACCTGGAGGTGGAGGCGCCGGCCAGGAATGTCCTCGGCAAGGGAGAGAGGGAGATATACGACCATCCCGGGGGATACGGCAGCAGGGATCAGGGCGACAAGATCGCCGAAAAGCGGATGGAGATGCTCGAAGCGCAGATCACCACCGTCAATGGTGCCAGCGAGTGCCGGGCATTTGTCACCGGATATCGCTTCAGGATCTCGGACCACTACCGTTCGGACGTCGACGGCAAGGAATTCGTTTTGGAATCGCTCGTCCATCGATTTTCGGGGGCCGGGAATTACCCGAGGGCGGGAGTCGCCGCTTCGGAGGCCGCCTACGAAAACCAGTTCGTCTGCATCCTCCACGATGTGCCCTATCGCCCTCCCCTGAAGACGCACAAGCCTCGGATCCACAGTGCCCAGACCGCCATCGTTACCGGCCCCCCGGGTGAGGAAATCTACACGGACAAGCACGGCCGGGTCAAGGTTCAATTCCACTGGGACCGGGAAGGGAAGCACGACGAGAATACCACCTGCTGGATCCGTGTCAGCCAGGGTTGGGCCGGGGCCGGATGGGGCGCCATGTACATTCCCCGCATCGGGCACGAGGTGATTATCAGCTTCATCGAGGGGGACCCGGACCGGCCGATCATCACCGGGCGCGTCTACCACGGCTCCAACACACCGCCCTACAGTCTGCCCGGCGAGAAGACCAAGAGCACCTTGAAATCAGAATCGAGCCTTGGCGGGGGCGGGTACAACGAAATACGCTTTGAGGACAAGAAGGGCGAGGAGGAGGTCTTTTTCCATGCCCAGAAGGATGAGAACACGATCGTTGAGAACGACCAGACCATCTACGTCGGGCACGACCGGAGCGAGCAGATCAAGCGGGATCGAAGCCTGTTGGTGGAGCGGGACAAGTCCGAGAAGATCCTCCGGAACAAATCGATTCAGGTGATCAACCAGCATATGGAGCAGATCGGCGGCACCATGAATATCGTGGTGGCGAAGACCCTCACGGAAAACGTCGGCATCAACTACGCCGAAACCGTGGGGGGCGCCATGGAGATCACGGTCGGGGGTGCCCTGGCCGTTACCGTGGGGGCGGCTTCGGCGGAGACAGTCGCCGGGGTGAAGTCCGTCGCTATAGGCGGATCCAAGTCCGAGAGCATCGGGGCCGGCAAGAGCCTGAACATCGGAAAAGACCTCAACGAGACCATTAAGGACGACCGGATCGTCAAGATTGACAAGAACCTGAAAGAGGAGATCGGCAAGCAGCACGAGGAGACCGTCGGCAAGGAGTACATCCTCAAGGCCCAGAAGATACAGATGGTGGCCAAGGACCAGATCCTGATCAAGACGGGCCGGGCCGAGATCATCATGAAGAAAAACGGCGACATCACCATCAAGGGAAAGAAGATCAACGTCAAGGGCAGCGGTGACGTCGTGATCAAGGGCAGCAAGATCAAGGAGAATTGACCAAATGCAGCGTCAAGCAGCCAACAACACCATCCGTCTCGATCTGCCGGACCATTTGGCGCAGGGAAAGACCGGCGTCGGACGCATCGTCGACATCACGGAAAGCGGGCGGCCCATGGTCGACTTCCCGGGAAATCCCGGGCCGCCGGTGTCTGCCCGCGCCATGGCCGGCGCTGTTGCCGGAGATGCCGAAGTACCGCCGGAGGGCATTCCGGTCGTCCTCTATTTTGAACGAGGCGAGCCCGACCGTCCGATCATCATGGGGCGGATCCGGGAGACCCTTGATGCCCCCCGAAAGTCGCTTCCGATCGACAGCGGCAGGGTCGAAGATGTCGTCGTCGACGGCAGGAGGATGGTCTTCCACGCGGAGCGGGAGATCGTCCTGCAATGCGGCAAAAGTTCGGTCGTTCTCGGAAAAGACGGCCGGATCGTCGTCAAGGGAACCCAGATCGTCAGCCGGGCATCGGGGACCCACAAGATCAAGGGGGCCTCGGTCAAGATCAACTGACGGCACGCTGACGCCGCCCCGGGGCCGAGGCCCGGATGAGCGAATATAGGCAAACAACGCGATTTTCGAGTTTCGTTCATCCGAAGGATAGCGGTGGTCTCCGTCTGATGAACTCGATTTGAGCAAGCAAATGGAAAGGGGGGGAGCATGGGGTAACGGTCGGCGTCAACAATCTTTCGGTGGTCCACAAGAGCAGCAACGGTGTTACCATCGCCTTCCCGGATGTCTGCAAGACCCCGACACCGGCGGGGCCTGTGCCGGTTCCCTACCCGAACATCGCCAGATCCTCGGATACGGCCAAAGGGACCAAGAAGGTCAAGTGCGACGGCAACCCAACCTGCGTGAAAGACTCCAATTTCAGGATGAGCACCGGTGACGAGGCCGGCACGGCGGGCGGCGGCATCGTCTCGGGGAAGATCAAGGGGAAAGCCGAATTCATCAATTTCTCCTTCGATGTCTTTTTTGAGGGCAAGAATGTCACCCGGGCCTTTGACCTGATGCTCCACAACGACAAGAACACCCCCCCGTTCCCCCTGATTCAGGGGCCCATCATCGGCATAGGAGACGACAAGGACACCTGCTACGTCTGCGGTGAGGATTTCTGATGAACGCTCGTGCCACGGAGATCGATGTCTCTATTACCGGCATCGGCCTGGCCTCTGCTCTTGGCTTCGATGTGGAGACTTCCTGCGCCGCGGCCCGAGCAGGGATCCGCCGCGCCGTGACGCTTGACTATTTCAAGATCAAATCCATCGAGGACGGCGAGGTCGGGAGTCCTAACGGGCACCCTCTCCCTTTTGCCACCGGGGGCTTTGAAGGGGCGGCACGCTTTCTGGCGGTGGCCAGGGCGGGCTTCACGGATTTCATCCGTCGCATCGAAGTTTCCAGGATGCCCCGGGACCGGACAGGGGTCTATCTGGCAGCACCGGATTTGGGGCGCCCTTACTCCGGAACGGACATTGTCAGCGATGATGCCGTCCGGGAAGCCAGGGTTGCCGAGCAGAAAAAAAAGCCGGCACCGGATGCCGCTGCCCGTAAACGCCATTGGGAAGGCCTTGCCGCAAGGCTTTTCAACGGGTTCGGGTTCCAGGCATACGCCCAGGTCCGGGCGTTCGACGTGTTCGGGCACTGTGCTGCCGCCGTGGCGGTAAGCCATGCCGTCTCGGATCTGGCGCAGCGCCGTATCGATTTCGCCATTGTCGGCGCGGTGGACTCGCTGCTCGAGGAGGAGACGCTGCAGTGGCTTCTCGATACGGGGCGGCTTAAAACAGACGACACGGCCGCGGGCCTCCAGCCCGGGGAAGCCGGAGCGTTCATCCTGCTCGAGCGGGGGGATACGGCGTTCCAGAACGGAGCCGCAGTGCTGGGGCGCATCACGGGCCTGACCGCGGCAGCGGATGCGTCGACCCTGCTCTCCGGGGCCCCGGCTGCGGGGAGGGGCATCCATGAGATTCTGAAAGATGCGGACCAACGGGTGGCACCGCCGTTTTGGCTGATCAGCGACCAGAACGGCGAACCGTTCCGCGCCTATGACTGGGGCTATGCCTTGAACCGCCTTGTCGGTGCGGCGCCGGCGATCGGGGAGAGCCGGCTCTGGTATCCGGCCCAGGCCTTCGGGGATACCGGGGCCGCCAGCGGCCTTGCCGCCGTCTGTATGGTGGTCTCTGCGTTTGAGCGCGGATATGCATTGTCGGATACGGCGGTCGTCCTCTCCGCTTCGGACGGGAAGGATCGTACGGCCATATTTGTGTCCGCACCAGGGGCCTGACCCGTAGAAGATGGAAGGGGGCGAGCGTGGGAGACGACAAGCATTCACCCATTGGGCTGATCAATGAATTCTGCCCGGTGCCGGGAAAACCCTGCAAATGTCCCCAGGCCAATAACTACAGGACGATTTGCGAGCCGTCATGGGCTGGAAAATACGCGTTTGCCGTCGGGACCGAGGGCCTGCTCGGGTACTGGGAAGCACATCACGTCCTGTCCATCTCGTGCGTGAACTGGCTGCCCAAGAATGCCAAGAAGCGGGCGGCGGTCAAGCGTGTCCTGAAGGTGACCAAATGGTGTATCAACAACAAGAAGAACATGCTCGCCATGCCCAAGTTCGGGCACACCATTATGTACTATACCAATGTCATGAGCGACATGTACTATATTGTCGACTTTTCGGCGCCGCCGTTCAAGAACATTCCCCACCATGATTTCGAGCACAACACCGCCGGCGGCTACTGCAGCGAGGTGAAGGCGGACATCAGCAAACTCTGGGACCAGGTCGCGGAGGCGGAGAAGAAGCACGTCGAGAGCAAGAACGGCATCAAGGGGCGCCTCGACAGGCTTTCCAAGAAATGGCAGGACAAGCTGAAAGCGCGGGGCAAGCGGTGCGGCGGCACCCACCGCGCCTGGAAAAAGGGGATGAAGGATCCGGAATCGAACTGGTACCTGCCATTCAGCATGGCCAACGACGCTCATGCGGAGGAACGCTTCTGCCCCGCGGGCGGATGGACCGACAAGGTGAATGAAAAGATGGAGAAGATCCGGGCGTCGCTCCGTTCCGCCGGTGCCCTGTAGGCCGATCCACCTCCATCACAGGGGGCATTTTCATGAAGGATGAATTTTTGATTTGGGCAGCGCACCTCGACCGGAAAAAGAACTACTGCGTACTCGAGGATCTGGACAACGTCGATGATGATTTTGAGCTCAAGAAAGGGATTCCGCGGCAGCACGACTTTCCGGACAACGCCGTTTACAACATGGATCCCGAGTATCCCAGGAATGTTGTCCTTGCCGACAATCTTTTCAACATCAACCGGATGATCGTGGCGTCAGGGGTGCTCAAGCGATTTGTGGAGGAGAGGTCCCCGGCGAACATGGAGTACCTGCCGGTCACCATCATGAACCACAAAGGCCGCGTCGCCAGCCGGGACTATTTCATCCTCCACCCCGTCCATCCCCAGGACGGCCTGGACGCGGATGCCAGTGGTGCCGTCTGGAGCGACTTCATCGACGACGAGATCGACGAGGTGGAGCGGCTGGTGATCGACGCTTCGAAAATCCCCCGAGAGATCCAGCTCCTTCGGCTCAAGTACTACCCCGACCCGATCCTGGTTCGACGGAATCTGGCCGAGGCCATCAGCAATGAAGGATTCACGGGAATCCGATGGATCACGCTGGACCAGTACCCCGAAGGCTAACTTTTGCATTGACAGGTGACCATGGCGCTTCAGGAACATTTGGAATTTCTGGCGACCGAGACCGCATTCTGGATGCTGGGGCTTCAGGACCCCCAATGTCCCATGGATCAGCTGGGAAGCCTGAGCGAGAAGGTTTCGGACCAGCTGAGGGCGCTGGCCATCATCACCCTGCTTGCCGAGGGAGACACCGATCTCTTCTACCATAACCTCCTGAGGAGCGGCCTGGCGCAGATCACCTTCCTGGAGCGCTGCCGACGGGAGGGGTTCCGGGATTTCCACCTCGCCATCAGTCGCAGCAAGGCCTTCTTCGATGTTCTGGCCGCACGTGATTTCGACATGGCCCGGCGGCTGGCCGACCTCTCCCCGCGAGAGTGGATCCCCGAGGGGGAGTACGAGGACGACTTCTGCTATGCGCGCTTCTGCCACCGGATGATCCAGGGAGGTGAAACCGCCGCTGAAGCAGGGGCGCTGATGGCGCGTTTCGAATCCGCACTGGAGGGCCATGACGACGCGAGGCTCGACCTCCTGAAAGCCCTGGCCGCAGAGGACCAGGATGCTTTTGACGACGCTTTTGAAGGGCTGCTGGCAGACCACGAGAATCAACTGGAGAGCGATAAAACCCGGGGCCGGATGGAAGACCCGGAGGTGCTTGCCGAGCGGCAGATCTTTGTCGAAGGGCTCGGCATACTGAACCTGGCGGAGATGCTGGGGTTCAGGACCCGGGAGGCCTACCAGTTCTGCCCTTCGTTTGCCAGGGACCCGATGACGATCCCATTCCCCGGGCTGTAAGGAAGTAAGCCGGTGGGCGCGATACCAACCTGAAACCGGAGCGGTGAATTCCCATGGGCCATCCGAACATCCACAACCGGACACCGTTTGCCTTCGACGCCTTGTTTCTGTGCAATGAGGACGGGGCGCCGGTAGCGGCTGCAGTGGTCAAGGCGACCTACAGCATCCGGGACGGCAGCCGCCTGGAACTGGCCGAGGTGCAGGCGCCCCTGAATGCCGTCGGCGAGTTCTGGCATGACGAACCGGAGTCGAGCTATCGGTACGAGCCCGAAACCGCTCTTTTCAAGCCGGCAAGCGACGTTGTGCTGGTCGGCCATGCTTGGGCGCCGGGGCCCAGGGTGAGATCGGTCAATGTCGGCTTCCAGGTCGGTCCGATCCAAAAGGCGCTGAAGGTCTCCGGGGACCGCTACTGGGAGAGGAGCCTGGGGGGGCTCTCCATGACGAAAGCCGAGCCTTTCGAAAAGATGCCGCTGACCTTCGAGCGCTCCTTCGGCGGATGGGATCGGAGCCATGCCGACCCCCAAAAACACACTTTCGAGCCCGGAAATCCTGTCGGCACCGGCTTCCGGGACCGGAAAGCCCCGTTCGAGGCAGGAATTCGGCTGCCCAACCTCGAAGATCCGAGGCATCCCATTCGGAACTATGGCGACACGCCGCCTCCCGCCGGATTCGGCTTCATTTCTCCCCATTGGCAGCCCCGCGCCGGGTTCGCCGGAACCTATGACGATGCATGGGAAAAAACGCGGAAGCCGCTGCTGCCCAAAGACTTCGACCGACGTTTTTTCAACGCGGCGCCGCAGGACCAGATCGTAAACGGCTACCTGAGGGGGGATGAGCCGGTTGTCGTCACCAACGCCTCGCCCGGCGGCAGGACCACGTTCCGACTTCCCGGCATTCCGCCGCCGATCTGTCAGGTGGTATTGCGGGGACGCCGGCGGCACGAGCTGCGGACCCGACTCGACACGGTGATCGTCAACACCGATGACAACCTTGTTTTTCTAATATGGCGGACGCACCTGGCCCTGAAAAGCGGGCCGGAGGATGTCGTTTCCATCGAAATCGTTCCCGAATCGATTCCGGGGCACGCCAATCAAGAATAGAACGGATACGCTGCCATGGCTGTCTCTCTGAATGAATTCCTTGTCGAGCTCTACCGGGAGTACCTGGAGGAGGCCTCCTTCCTGTACGAACAGCGCCTGACCCTCTTCGACGACCCCGAGATCACCTGGCTGGAGATCGAGGACTTCGAGGACCGCTTCGAGCCCCATATCGACGGCCTGGTGGTGGGCGGGGACCTGGCCCTTGCGGTATGCAGCGAGCAGGCGGAGGGCGGGGATTTCGGAGAACTGCATGCGGCGGTGCGGGTTTTCTGCCGTCAGCGGCGCGAGGACCTCCTGGACCAGGTGCTGGCCGGGCTGGATGTCGAGGATGACGAGAAGGTCCAGGCGGTCATCGACGCCCTTGAGCACGAGCTGCCGGACGAATGGCAGAACAAGTTCATCGCCATGCTGTCGGATCCATCCCAAGGACAGGTTCGCATTGCCGCCAACGTACTTGGATACCGACGTATTTCCGCCGGCGAGGAACTGATCCACGCTCTGGCGGATGAATCAAGCCCGGCGCTGCCGTCCCTGATATGGGCCATCGGGCGCATTCGGGAAAAAGCTGCCGGCCCCGGCCTCCTGGGCTGCATGACCAACGGGGACGAGGCGATCCGGCCGGCCGCCGCGCTGGCGCTGATCCGATCGGGGGAGCCCCAGGCCGTCCGTGAGTGCGCCTACCGGGTGGTCTCCGAAGACTGGCCCCTGCTTCCCCTGGCACTTTCGGGGCCGGAATCCATCGCCCGGACGCTGCTGGGGCTTGGTTCGGACAGATCCGGGCCGGAATGGTGTCTGGCCCTGGGGCTGCTGGGTGCCGTCGCCGCCGTCGAGCCCCTCCTTTCCCTCCTGCCGGACGAAGCCCTGGGGGAATATGCGGTCATGGGGCTCAACCTCATCACCGGCGCCGACCTGTATGAGACGGTTTTCATCCCGGAAGAGATCGACGAAGACGAGCTGTTCGAGGAGGAGCTGGAGAAGGTCCGAAAAGGCGAAGCGCTATACCCGCCGGGAGAAGCACCCGGAACCACGATTACGGCGCTCTCCCGGGAACCGTCGGCATGGCAGGCGTGGTGGCGCGGAAACCAGAAGCGTTTCCAGCCGGGAATCCGGTACCGCGGCGGCAGACCGTGCTCACCGGCATGCCTGGTCGATAGCCTCGCATCGGAAAGGAGCCCGCGCCTGATTCGGCAGCTGGCCTACGAAGAGCTCGTGATTCGCTACAACATCGACCATCCTTTTGAAAGCGACATGCGTGTGGCGGACCAGAAGCAGACCCTCCGCCGGTATGCCCGGTGGAATGAGGCCCATGCCCGCACCTTCCAGGACGGACGATGGTATTTCAATGGAAATATCCTCCGGTGAACAACGCCCCGCATCACCGGCAGATGCCGCCTCCCTCCGGACATTTCCCGGCGCCTGCGCTGCCTCCCGGCTCATCCCGCCCGCTTCAGTATCTCCCGCAGAAAATACCCCGTATGGCTCCGCTTTGACCGGGCCACCTTCTCCGGAGGCCCCTGGGCCGTGATCCGTCCGCCCGCGCTGCCGCCTTCGGGGCCGAGGTCGAGGATCCAGTCGGCCGTCTTAATGACGTCGAGGTTGTGTTCGATGACCACCACGGTGTTGCCGCCGTCGACCAGGCGCTGGAGGACTTGGAGGAGCATCCGGATGTCCTGGAAATGGAGGCCGGTGGTGGGCTCGTCCAGGATGTAGAGGGTCCTGCCCGTATCGCGCTTGGCCAGCTCCCGGGCCAGCTTGATGCGCTGGGCCTCGCCGCCGGAGAGGGTCGTGGCCGACTGGCCCAGCTTGACGTAGCCCAGGCCCACGTCCATGAGGGTGTCGAGGATGGCCGTGATCCGGGGGTGGCTGGCGAAGAGCTCCCGGGCCTGGCGCACCGACAGGTCGAGGACGTCGGCAATGGTATGTCCCTTGTAGCGCACCTGGAGGGTCGCGTCGTTGAAGCGCTTGCCGCGGCAGGTCTCGCAGGGGACGTAGACGTCGGCCAGAAAGTGCATCTCCACCTTGATATACCCGTCGCCGCTGCAGGCCTCGCACCGACCTCCCTTGACGTTGAAGGAGAATCGCCCCTTCTTGTAGCCCCGGGCCCGGGCCTCAGGCAGCTGGGAGAAGAAGTCCCGGATGTGGTCGAAAACCTTGGTATAGGTGGCCGGGTTGCTCCTCGGGGTCCGGCCGATGGCCTTCTGGTCGATGTTGATGACCTTGTTGAGATGCCCCAGCCCCTCGATGGACCGGTGTTTCCCCACCTCAAGGGTCGACTGGTGGAGGTGCCGGGCCAGGGCCGGATAGAGGATCTGGTTGACAAGGGTCGACTTGCCGGCCCCGGAGACGCCGGTGACCGCCACCAGGAGCCCCAGGGGGACCTTCGCCGTGATGCGCGCCAGGTTGTTCTCGGCGGCGCCCTTGATGGTGATCCAGCGGCCGCTCTTCTGCTCGGGCCGCCGCCGTTTCCGGGGTACGGGGATCTGATCGATGCCGGCCAGGTAGCGGCCGGTCAGGGAGGCGGGGTTCCGCCGGATCTCCAACGGCGGCCCCTGGGCCACGATCTGTCCGCCCAGGAGGCCGGCCCCCGGACCGATGTCGACAATCCAGTCCGAGGCCTCCATGGTCTCCTGGTCGTGCTCGATGACGATGAGGGTGTTGCCGATGTTCCGCAGGTGCTGGAGGGTCTCGAGGAGCTTGATGTTGTCCCGCTGGTGGAGGCCGATGGAGGGTTCGTCGAGAATGTAGAGGACCCCCGTCAACTCCGAACCCACCTGGGAGGCGAGGCGGATGCGCTGGGATTCGCCGCCGGAGAGGGTCGGCCCCTTGCGGTCGAGGGAAAGGTAGTCGAGCCCCACGTTGAGCAGGAAGCCGAGGCGCCCGACGATCTCCTTGAGGAGCTCCTCCGCGATGAGCTTCCGGCTCCCGGTCAGCTCGAGGCTGCTCAAGAAGGCGTGGGCCTCGCTCACCGTCATCTCCGTGATCTCGATGATCGACTTTCCGCCGACCCGGACCCCGAGAACCTCGGGTTTGAGCCGTCGGCCCCGGCAGGAGCGGCAGGGGGTTTCAGACATGAAAGCGGCGTACCAGCGCTTCTGTCCTTCGGACTGGGTCTGGAGGTAGCGGCGCATCAGCGCGTTGACCTCGCCTTCCCAGGCCATGGTGACGTCGCCCTGAACCTTCTCGGAATCCCACCGCACACGCATCTCGCGGCCGTCCGATCCGTAGAGCATGAGATCCCGCTGCGGTTTGGGGAGATGCTTCCAGGGGATGTCGAAGTCGATGCCCCACTGCCGGGCCATGGCCGTCAGCTTGTTGAGGCCCCAGGACCTTCCTCCGTTCTCCTGCCGGAGGAAATAGTTGCGCCAGGGGATGACCGCGCCCTCCCGGATGGAGAGGGTCTTGTCCGGGACGATCTTGTCGGGGTCCATGGAGAGTTCGCTGCCGATGCCGTTGCAGTCCGGGCACATGCCCTGGGGGGAGTTGAAGGAGAAGAGCGGCGGGTCGAGTTCGGGATAGGCGATGCCGCAGCATGAGCGGGCCTCGCTCATCCGAAGGTCCTCCCGGCCCACGACGTGGACCACCAGCCGGCCCTGGCCCAGGCGGAGGGCCGTCTCCACCGAGTCGGTCAGCCGCTTCCGAAAGGCGTCGTCCTCCTTGACGGTGAGTCGGTCGACCACCACTTCGATGGTGTGCTTCTTGTGCTTCTCCAGGCCCTGCACATCCTCGAGATCCCGCACCACGCCGTTGACCCGAGCCCGGGCGAAACCGTCGGCGGCCAGATCCCGGAAGATCTTCCGGTGCTCGCCCTTCCGGTTTTCCACCACGGGGGCGAGGATCAGGATTTTGGTGCCGGGCGGGATCTCCATGATCTGTCCGACCATGCTCTGGGCGTCCCCCCGTCCCACCCGGCTCCCGCAGCGGTAGCAGTACTGTTCACCGATCCGGGCGAAGAGAACCCGCAGGTAGTCGTATATCTCGGTGATGGTGCCCACGGTGGACCGGGGGTTCTTGCTGGCCGACTTCTGCTCGATGGAGATGGTCGGCGACAGTCCCCGGATGGTTTCGTAGCGCGGTTTTTCCATCTGGCCGATGAACTGACGGGCGTAGGCGGAGAGGGACTCCACGTAGCGCCGCTGCCCTTCGGCAAAGATGGTGTCGAAGGCCAGGCTCGACTTTCCCGAGCCCGAGACCCCGGTGAAGACGATGAGCTTTTTCTTGGGCAGCTCCACGTCGACGTTCTTGAGGTTGTGCTCCCGCGCGCCCTTGACGATGATGGCATCCAGCTCCTCCGATGCCGAGGGCTTCCGGCGGGGGCGCTGAAAGGGCGATGGTCGTTCCGCCACCGGGGCAGCCGCAGTCGGGGATGGGGTTGAGTAGCGCTTCATGGATTCCTTTTTCGTTTCTGATCCGTTGATGGTGATGATGCATCGACAAGGGATATAATGGGGATGTTTGGCATTTTTTCAAGTGGGGGGAGGCAATGGACGTCCGCCGGCATGTCGGCGGGGAAGCCAAAAATAACATAAATGATGTTTTTGGAAAAAATCAATGCGTTTTTGTAAGGATTTTAATCGATTTCTCATGTTTGGTAAGTTGATATAATAAATAAAAATAATTAGTTAATATCGAATAGTGCCTCGGTACATAATTTGCTTTTCATGGGGGATCAGTTTTGATACACTCGCAAACAATTGTGAATAATATTTATTAGATTGATCTAAATATAATAAATGGATAATGTTCAATAGTGAAACCGTGCCGGCAGCGATTGGGTGCGGCTCCTTCGGGTGCCCCTGCCGGCGGCGGCCGGCTCCCATCGGCTGCCTGGGATTCACCAAACCGGAGAAGAGAAGGAGGATTACGCGTGAAGGGAAAGAGCTTAAAGCGAGTGGCGCCTGCAGTCATCGGTGGTCTGATGCTGGCCGCGGTGGTGCTGTGGCTTGGGGCGGGTCCGAGTTTCGGGCAGTCGCCATTTACGGAAGCGTCCCTGGTGCGTCAGCACTGCGGGGCCTGCCACAAGCCGGACGCGGAGGGCCGGCTGGAGGTCATCGAAGAGACCCGGAAATCCCCCGAGGAGTGGAAGAATGTCATCATCCGGATGACACGCCTCAACAGCGCCGTCCTGGACGACGCCAAATTCTATCCGGTGGTCAAGGAGCTCTCCGCCCACCTCGGACTGACCCCGGCCGAGATGGCCAAAGTGGCCTACTACAACAGCGATGAGAACAGCCAGTACCGGGAAATTCCCGGCACCGACCTGGAGAAGCGGATCTTTGCCGCCTGCGTCCGGTGCCACACCTACGGCAAGATCGCCTCCCACCGGATGACCGAGAGCCAGTGGAATGAAAACCGGAACCTCCACCTCGGCTACTACCCCACGTCGGTCCCCCAGATGCGGGAGATGGACTGGACAAAGGAGTCCAAGGACCTGATCCCGGAGCTCGCCGGGCTCTTCCCCTTTGATTCCCCGGAATGGAAAGCGTGGATGGACAACCGGAAGCCCGTCGACCTGAGCGGTGAATGGCGGGTGGCCGGCTACCAGCCGGGGCTCGGGTACTACGAGGGGATGTATCTTTTTTCACCCGACGCGGACAAGGGCGAGGATGAATACCTTGTCCGCCGGGAAGTGCGGTATGCCGGCGGCATGGTCCTGAAGCAGAGCGGCACGGGCACCCTCTTCAGCGGTTACCATCTCCGCTATGCCCTTGCACCAACGCCCATGAGCGGACGGGTCGAGGGGGTATTTGACCTGGACGCCGCATCGGGGCGGTTTGGGGGCAAGTGGTGGGCCGTGGTCCAGGACGCCAACGCCTTCGGCAATGAGCAGTTTGTCCACACCGGAAAAGCGCCCACGGTCCTGGCCGCCTTTCCCCAGGCGCTCCAGGCGGACCCCGAAGCGGAGCAGACCCTGACCCTCGTCGGCACCGGCCTCCCTGAAAATGCCGGGCCGGGCGACATCCTTTTCTCCGATCCAGAGGTGAAGGTCACCTCCGTTGTCGAGAGCACCGCCAGCAAGATCGTCTGCCGGATCACCGTCGGAGGTGCATCCCTCCGGACCGCCACCATCCAGGTGGGGGATGCGGCATACGCCAATCCCGTCACCCTCTATGACAAGGTCGACGGCATCCGGATTCTGCCCCATATCGGGCGGGCGCGGGTGGCCAGCGGCGCGGCCTATCCGCCCCAGGGGGTTCAGTTCGTGGCCCGGGGCGTTCATTTCGGCGCCGACGGCAAGGCCGGCACCGAAGACGACGTCATGCTCGAGCCGGTGGACGCATCGTGGCGGCTGGCGGAGGAAACGACCCGGGAGGGCGATGACGACCTGAAATACCTGATGACCAGCATCGACGGCGGCCTCTACACCCCGGTCACCACCTACGGGCCCATTGCCGAGCGGAGGCAGCGCCGCGAAGGCGTGGGACTCATCGCCGTGGAGGCGGCCCTTAAGGCCGGCGGTGAGGAGCTGACGGACCGTGCGCTTCTGGCGGTGACGGTGCCGGATTTCATCACCCACATCAAGTAGGCGGAAGGTCCCCATGGAGACCTATCGCATTGCCGACCACCGGGGCTTTGAGGCCGGAGGGCGCCACTTTCTCTACCTGAGCCGGGACAATGCCGTATTCGAGGCGGACCGCGAGACCCGGGACTGGATCCGGCGCTACGCCGGGGATGCCGCCGGACTGACAAGAGCCGTTGCATCCCGGCGACAGGCGCCGGCCTCCGAGGCCTGGGCCCAACTCGAGGCGCTTCTGGCCCGGCGCATCATTCTGCGGGAGGCCGGGGTGGAAGATGCGGCCCGGGCTGCTGCCCGGTCCCGGGAGGTGCCCCTCCAGACCCTGGTCCTCCACGTGACCGACGCCTGCAACCTGGGCTGCGCCTACTGCTACCACGGCCAGTCATCGCCCGCGAGGGTCGCCGGCACGGGCTGCGGGCCGGGAAAGGGAGCGGCCATGTCGGCGGCGACGGCGCGGCGGGCGGTCGATTTCCTGATAGCGGCATCCGGGACATGTGACAAGGTGGTCCTGGTCTTCTTCGGGGGGGAGCCGCTGCTCAATTTTCCGCTGATCTCGGAGACCGTGGCCTATGCCCGGAAGCGGGCGGCGGACACCGGCAAGAGGGTGAGCTTCGCGGTAACCACCAACGGCACCCTCCTGACGCCCCGCACCGTCGCCTTTCTCCATGCCCAGGACATCGGCGTTACCGTCAGCATGGACGGCATCGAAGCGGTCCACGACCGCTTCCGGCGGTTTCCGGACGGATCGCCCTCCTACCGGGCCATCCTCCCGCGGGTGCGCACCCTGCTGGAGGCTCCCCGGAAAAAGCCGGTGGTGGCCCGGGTGACCGTGGCGGGGGAGCCGGAACACGTCCCCGAGACCCTGGACCACCTGCTGGCCATGGGGTTCTCCGAAACCGGATTCGCGCCGGTGACCACCGACGATCCGGCGTTTCAGCTGGACGCCCGGGGCATGGTCCGGCTGCTGGCGCAGTTCCACCTCCTGTCGGAGCGGTTTTTGGAAACGGCCCTAAGGGGGGATTTCCTGGGGTTTACCAACCTGGTCGACCTCCTGGTGGTGCTCCACGAGGGGGAGGTCAAAACCCACCCCTGCGGCGCCGGGCTCGGGCTCTTCTCCGTGAGCCCCGAGGGCCGCCTTTATCTCTGCCAGCGGCTGACCGGCGAGGCGGAATGGTGCATGGGCGATCTCGAGGGCGGCCTCGACCACGGCAAGGTGGCGCGCTTCCGGGCCATGACGGGCGTGGAGCGCAAGGCGGATTGCCGCGCCTGCTGGGTGCGGGCGGTCTGCGCGGGCGGCTGCTATCACGAGGCCCTGATCCGGGAGGGCAGCCTCACGGCGCCGAACCGCCACTACTGCGAATGGATCAAAACCTGGACCGCCATGGGCCTGGACGTCTATGCCCGGCTGTTTATGGCGTGCCCCGATTACCTGGACAAACTGTCGCTGCTGCGAGGGCACGCCCCGCTTCACAGCAGATCGATATAGGGATTTCCTCCATTTTCGAATTTTGTTCATCCGGCTTTTTTTCGTTCGGCTGATAGAACTCGAGTTGAGGAAGATCGATACAAACCGAAAGGAGTTGTCAATATGAAGAAGAAGCGAGGCCTGACGCCCATCAACAAACAGGCGAAGCGGTTGGATGAGCAGGAGGTTTTCGGCATGGGCGAAGACGTGATGACCGCCATGCCCATCGGATGCACCACCATTTTCGACACCGGCTGGGAAACCAACCCCCGCCCGGAGACGCCGGTGGGCAACTGCGTCTCCAGCGCCCGGGATTTCACCAGCTGCTCCGGCCCCTGCTGGTGGCCGGCCCAGACGCCGGACAACATCACCAATTTCCCGGACTTCCAGAACCAGTGCCAGGCCGTGGAGAAGGATTGGCGGAACCTCAACTTTGTCATCAAAAAATAGGGAAGGAGGAAGATATGAGGCGCCATGTGATTCAGGCATTGACGGGGATGCTCACCCTCCTTGCGGTCGTCTGCTGGACCCTTCCCGCAGGAGCCAAGGACTTCCTGTACGTCCCGTCGGTCAACACCCTCCAGATCATCGACTGCGATTCGGACACGGTGGTAGAGAAGCTTCACTATAATGACTATATCATCTCGGCCATGCTCTCTCCGGACGGCCGGAAATATTACCTGAACGCGGTTCATTCCATCTATGTCGTCGATACGGAGAGCAATACCCTGGTCGACACCCACCGCTTCTCGTCGGAGCTCAATAAGGTCGACATCCTGGGCTTCAGCGTTTCCGGGGACGGCAAGCAGCTGTACATGAGCTGCGCCATCGTCAAGAAGAAGCAGAACATCCCGCGGCTCAACGTCCTGCCGCCCCAGTTCGTCATCTATGATCTGGCCTCCCGGAAAATGGTGAAGAATTTTCCCATCCCTGCGGCCATGACCGGGGTCGTCACCCTCCGGAACGACCCGGACCACGTCTTTCTGGTGGGCCTCGACATCCATAAGCTGAACCTCAAGACCGGGAAAATGGAGAAGATGATGGGGATCCTCAACCCCGAAGAAGGGCAGGCGCCCAAGAACAGCCTGGTGATCTGGCAGAACAACAGCCCGGACGACCACGGCCTCTTCACCAACCCATTCTACACGCCCACGGGGATGGGATACTTCGTCATCGACAAGAACACCGGGACCCTCTCCACCCTGGAGGCCAAGGATGTCTGGTTCGCCTATTCCACGGTGGTCTCTCCGGACAAGAAGTATCTCTATGCCGTCATGGACGAGCTGATCAAGGTCGACATGGCCACGGGCGAAACGGTCAAGACGATTCCCCTGGAGACGGGAACGAACTACGCCGTCTCCATCACTTCCGATGGGAAAAAGGTCTATGTCGGACCGGCGGGTGCGGACGTCTCCGTGTATGACGCGGAAACCCTGGCGCTCAAGAGCGTCATCCCCATCGCCAGCGACGGCGTCGCAGCCCATCGCCTGACGAAAAAATAGACGAAAAAATAGTGGAAGACGACAGGAAAAGCGCTTTATGAAGTTGTTCAAGATATTGGTGGTATTGTTGATCTTTGTCCCGGCCATCGTGCTGGCGTCCCATGAATTCTCCGTCCGGTACTTCCAGGACAAGACCTGCACGGTCTGCCACGAGATGCAGGAGCCGATCCGGAAATGGGAGGAGTCCGGGACCGCCAAGAACCACAACAACTGTGCGGGGTGCCATTTCGACGCGGGGTTCAAGGGCTGGCTCGACATGAACGTCTCCGCCGTCCGGCTTCTCGTGACGCATTTTGAGCGGGACCCCAACGAACCCCTCCGACCCAAGGAGGAGCCACTCTTCCTGGAGGAGGGACGGGAGCCGGGATACTGGAGCCATGTGCCCAACAGCCGATGCTTCAAATGCAAGAACATCGAAAACCACCGGGAGAGCGAGCAGGCGCGCATCCACAGCAAGCTGATCAAGAACATCACGGGACAGCCCTGCAAGGACTGCCACAACCACGAGATGCGCAAAGGCCAGAAGTTCTACGAGAAGGTCACCCAGGGCGAGGGGTAGAGAGGGGCGTTTCATGGACATCTCCCTCCACCTCCGGCGCCCGGGGCAGGAACTTCCGGCGCAGTCCGTCCGGCTGCATGCGGCATCCCTCTATGCGCGGGGAACCGGCAGGGATCCCGGCGTTGCCGGAGACCTGTCGGTCGCCGGCGAGGATCCGGTGATCGACCGCTGGTACATCGGTGACGAGTTCTGTGCGAGCCGGCTGCCGTCGGTCCAAGTGGCCGCGGAATTCGCTCGCCGGGCGGATGTGGCGGGGGTGGCCCTCACCCTGCTGACGCCGCCCGTCACCGACGACCAGATCGACAGCTTGGTCCCGGTCCTGGCGCGCCTGGCCGGGGCGTCGGTCCCGGTGGAGGTCACGGTCAACGACTGGGGGCTGCTCTTTTTTTTGAAATCGTGGTTCCCGGACCTGCCCCTGGCACTGGGGCGCCTGCTGAACAAGGGGTTCAAGGACCCCCGCCTGGGGGCGCCGGAGACGGTCAAAGCGGCGGCGGAAGCCGACCGGGCCGTCCTTGAGCACGCCACATTCGACCAGCCCCGATTCCGGGAGCGGGCGTCGGCCCTGGGCATCGCACGGCTCGAGCGGGACCTCATGCCCTATGACCCCCGCACCGATTTCGGGGACAACCCGCCGGCGGTCTCGGTCTATTTCCCCTTCGGCTACGTCACCACCGGCCGGGTCTGCTGGCCGTCGACCTTTGCCCCGGGCCGCGAGGCGGACTTCCGTCCGCGCCGGGCCTGCGGCCGCCCCTGCGAGGGGCGCCCCCTGGCGCTGGCGCACCCCGCAAACGGCTTCCCCCTGCGCCAGAGCGGCAATACCGTCTTCTACCTCTACCCGGCGCCGGTGACTGCAGCGCTCCTCCGGCGGGCCGGGGAGGGGCGGCTCCGCCTCGTCTACCAGGGGGCGGCCCTGTGAAGATCGTCGCCCCCTTCAGCCGGCCGGAGGAGGTGGAGATGCTCGTCCACTATGGTGCCGACGAACTCTACTGCGGCGTCGACACCCCCGAGTGGCGCGCCCATTTCGGGAACCGGTTCTGGATGAACCGCCGCAGTCCCGACGGCGCCAATCTGGTCACCTTTTCCGACATCCGCACCGCCGTCGACAGGGCCCACGCGGGCGGGGTCCCGGTCTACCTGACCCTCAACGCCCCCTTCTATCCCGCCGATAGCATCGGCTACGTGCTGCGCCTCTGTGAAAAACTGATCGCAGAGCTCGGCATCGACGGATACATCGTCTCTGACATGAACCTCCTATTCCACCTCTCGGAGATGGACCTGCCGGTCCGCCTGCATCTCAGCAGCCTGGGGAGCTGCTTCAACGGCCGGGCCGTGCCCTTCTACCAGTCGCTGGGCATCCGGCGGATCATCCTGCCCCGGCAGCTTCGGCTGGGGGAGATCCGCCGCCTGGTGTCGGGGGCCGGTGACGGCGTAGAGTTCGAGGTCTTTGCCGTCAACGACGGCTGTATGTTCGAGGAGGGATTCTGCCAGACCACCCATACCCTCGGCCCCTTCTGCCTGGCCGACTGGACGGTCCGGGAGGCGGACGATGGGCCGGGCGCCATGGATCCGGGGAGCCTCGAGGCCGCCCGGCGCAGCCTCCGGGAGTATCTCTGGTACCAGAACAACTGCGGGTCGTCGTCCACCCCCGACGGGCTCCCCAACGGGCCGTGCAGTCTCTGCTGGTTCGGCCGGTTCCGGGATTGGGGCGTCACCGCCGTCAAGATCGTCGGCCGGGAGGCCTCGTTTCTCCGGAAGATGCGGAGCCTCCAGCTGGTCAAGGCGGTGGTCGAGGCCGTCAATGCAGGCCTGGGCGTCGGAGACGTCCCGGCCCTGGCCCGTTCCCTCCGGAGCACCCCGGAGCTCTGCGACAGCGGCCAGATGTGCTATTTCCGGGATGGTTGAGATCCAGAACACGCCATCCGTGCTCCTCATGGATTGCCTCGCATGGTTATCCATGCTATGGACATCGTTCTATGTGCTCCGACACCTCTTTCGCATCCCAGCTCCGTTACCTCGGCCCCTACCTGACGCCCTACCGGAAGGTCATCGCCCTCTCCCTCTTTCTGAGCGTGCTCAGCACGACCCTGGGGATGATCCAGCCGTATTTCTCCAAGATTCTCATCGACCGGGTGCTGATGGGCGGGCAGGGGCGGCTCCTCTTCATCCTCCTGGACGTCATGATCGGCCTGCTCATCATCGGTTTTGCCGTCCGGGTCGGCAACAGCTACCTCTACACCCGATATTCGGCCCGCCTGCTCTTCGCCATGCGCGAGAACATGTTCCAGCACCTCCACCACATCCCTCTCAAATTCTTCACGCGCCGGAAAATCGGCGACCTCTACTCCCGGATCGGTTCCGACATGGCGGACCTCCAGGCCTTCCTCACCGACCTGGTGCCCCATTTTCTTTTCAATTTTCTCACCTGCCTCATCACGGCGGCCATCCTGCTGGCGCTCAACTGGCGGATGGCGCTCATGAGCTTTGCAATCCTGCCCGCAGGCCTTTTTGTCATCCGGCGCATCCGACCCCGGATTCTCCATCTTTCGAAAAGCGTGGCCGAGACCAATGCGGACGTGGCCCAGCTCCTCTTTGAATCCCTGGGCAACACCCACCTGGTCCGGGCCTTCGGCGCCCGGAAGGCTGAAAACCGAAGGCTTTCGGAGAAGCACGACGGCCTGCTCGCTTTCCTTCTCGGGTACCAGGTCATGGGGGCGGTCTCGGGGGCGGTGCCGACCCTCTTCGTCATCTTCAACACCCTGGTGGTCTTCGGCTACGGCGGCCTCCTGGTGCTGGACGGCAAGATGACCGTGGGCGGGCTGGTGGCCTTTTCCATCTACCAGGGGCGCGTATTTTCCCCGCTCCAGGGGCTCCTGGACGGATTCCTGTCGATGCAGAAATCCAGGGTCGCCTTTGCGCGCATCCGCGAGATCCTCGACATCCCCGCCGAGCCCGCCCATGATGAGGCGGTCTTCCCGACGGCGGACGAAGCGCTCTCGGGGGGGATTCGGTTCTCCTCGGTTTCCTTCGCCTACGAGCCCGGCGAGCCGGTCCTCGAAGCGGCCACCTTCACGATCCCCGAGGGCCGGATCACGGCCCTGGTGGGGCCGAGCGGCGCGGGCAAGACCACCATCTGCCACCTCTGCATGCGGATTTTGACCCCGGACGCCGGGCAGGTCCTCCTGGGCGGGCGGGACCTCCAGCAAATCGCGGCCCGGCAGCTCCGCTCCACCGTCTGCATGGTCTCACAGGACATCTTCCTCTTTCACACCTCCATCCTGGAGAACATCCGCTTCGGCAACCCCGATGCCGACGCAGCGGCGGTGGCCCGGGCGGCTTCCGCCGCCTGCATCGACGACTTTATCCGCTCGCTGCCCGCCGGCTACGATACGCCGGTGGGGGACCGGGGGGCGGTCCTCTCGGGCGGGCAGAAGCAGCGGATCTGCATCGCCCGGGCCATCCTCATGGACCCCAAGATCCTGATCCTGGACGAGGCCACGGCGTTTCTGGACGCCGCCGTCGAGGACCGGCTGAAGGAGACCGTGCGACGCTTGATGAAAGGTCGCACCATTATCATCGTGAGCCACCGGGAGCGCTCCCTTGTCGATGCCGACCACATCATCGCCCTCCAGAAGACCGCCGCTGCCCCGGGCGACAGCAGCCCCGCCGCCCGAATCGCGGGGAGCACCGCGGCCCGCATCGTCTATGACGGGCCCCGGGATGGATACCGCCCCTGAAATGGCCGTCTCCGTCGCCATCATCGACAGCGGGGTCAACGGGGACCATCCCCACGTGGGTGGTGTCGTATCGGGCGCGGCTTTTTCCGTCGCCGGTGACGGGGCCGTGCTTCAGGACGCAGGCTATCTGGACGAGATCGGCCACGGCACGGCCATCGCCGGCGTCATCCGCCTGTATGCCCCTATGGCAGCGCTTTCGGCCATCAAGATCTTCCGGACCGATCTGACGGCATCCATGCCGACCCTGATCGCTGCCCTGGAATGGGCGGTCTCGGGTGGCTTCCGGATCATCCACCTCAGCCTCGGCACCACCCGGACCCGGTACCGGGCGCCCCTCCAGGCCCTCTGCCAGGAGGCCGCGGAACGGAACATCGTCGTGGTTGCCGCCGCCCGAACCGCCGCCGACCGCATCTACCCCGCCGTCTTCGACACCGTCATCGGCGTCTGCCAGGCACCCGGCTGCCCGCCGGGCCGGCTGATCCACCACCCCGGCGCCCCGGTCAATTTCGGCGCCCACGGCCAGCCCCGCCCCATCCCCGGCCTTCCCCAGGAGCGCAATTTCCGGGGCAGCAGCTTTGCCGCCGCCCATGTCACCGGCCGCGTCGCCGCTTTCCTCGAAGACCATCCCGACGCCGATGCCGCCGTGCTGATGCAGGCGCTGCAGAAGCTGGCAACGTAATTTTTTTCCGCAGCACCGGTTCAACTGTCTGGTTTTTTTAAAGTTGACACGGGCGGTATAAACTGATTTTCTCGATTTTCGGGATTCATTCATGCGATGGATATGAGGTGTTCTCCTGCCGATGAAACTCGAAAGTTGGGGAGCGAAAAAAAGCCGGCGAAGCAGTGCCGTTGTCAACAGAGGAATGCGCAAGGGGATGGACATGCCTTGAAAGGAGTGGATCATGAAGGTTTCCAAGCAAGATGCCGATCTCTTTTTTAATCTGATGTGGGCCCTGCAGTTTTTTGTGAACCAGAAGCTGGAGATTCTTGAGGATGTCTCATCGCTGGAGGACTATATCGCCTGTTCGACAGATCGGAAAATGGAAGTCAGAAATGCGCTGTATGATAACAAAAAGCTGATCGATCTCTTTGTTGAGGAGAACCCCGGGAATCTTTCCGAAGAGATGCTCTCCATCGTTTCCGGCTGGAAAAACTTTGTGGCAGGAGTGTTTCATATCGAGCGGTACCTGAAAAAATATGCGGTCTTTATCCGGGAAACCGATGTCTATGGGGTGCTGTCGCTTCATCAGGAATTCGAAGACATGGTTCCCCGCTCCCGCCTTCCGCTCTACGTTCGTGCCGTCCTGTTGCCGTTTCAAGGAAAAATCGTGTACGACGGTCTCTTTGAGAACTACAATATTTTTTTCGGGGGCGGCATCAAACGCAGCTTGAAAGAGGTCTACATGCGGGCGAAACAGAACCATCGCATCATCGAAAGTTTCGACGCTGCGCCGGTGAAGCGCCGGAAGAAGCCGCCGAAAGAGCCCCTGAAAGACTGGACCGCGGAGCTGACGGAGCTTGCGGCCATGGCGAAGAAGCTGCGGGGAAGCACCGGCCATCCTGCCATTTACAGCCCGGCCTTCAGCCTGGTCAAGGCCAGCATCGCATTTGCGGAGCAGGCGGTGTCCGATTCCGCCGACCTGGACAGTCTCTATACATCGTTGAAAAAGGTGCATCGGGCGTTGAAAAGATCCATAACGGTGCTGGATCGGGAGGAATATTAGGCCGCTGCAGCAATATAGGAGAGCGAAACGACGGAGTGCGCAAGGGAATGTGCGACACTGGATGAAGCATCTCGAACGACAAGAACAGGATAGCAGAAGCCTATGATGATCAAAATTGAGCGAAACGAAAAATGTCCCTGCGACAGCGGGAAGAAATACAAAAAGTGCTGCTACCAGGATCCGGAAAAGAATGCGGAGATCCTCAGGGCGGCCGCTCGCTCCGCCACCCGGGAAGAGATGGCTGCAATGCTCTCGAGCCCCTTGAAGGTGTATCGACTGAAGGTGAAGCTGCTGCGAATGGGCATGCAGGAGATCGGAAAAGAGATCTCGAGGACGATGGAGCTTACCGGGCGCCAGACACTTTACGATCTTCATCTGGCGATTCAGGACGCCTTTGACTGGGACAATGACCACATGTTTTCGTTTTTCATGAGCGGCACCCTGTTCGACCGGGAAACCGAGTACTCCGGAGACCCTTTGGGCGGACATATTGTCACGGGGCTTGGGGTGCCCACCCATCCGGCGTCCAAAACAGAGCTGAGAGATCTGGACCTTTCCGAAGATGCCCGGTTTCTGTATCTTTTCGACTATGGCGATGAGCTGGTCCACGAATTATTGGTGGCGGCGATGCGGGACAGGAACGATGACGACCGTGATCTTCCCATGGTGGTCGACGAAATCGGTACGCCTCCCGACCAGTATGGTGATGATGAATTTTATACCGGGGCGGCCCAGTGACCGGCCGGGTGCGGAAAGGGGGTTTCATCATTGCCCTGACGCTGGCGGCCGCGTTGCCGGCGGCCGGTGCGCCATTCGCCCCGGACCCGACGGCAACGTCCTCTGATCCCGCATCCAGTGCGGACGCCATCCTTCTGGCCACCTATGTGCTGCTGGCCCTGGTCTTCTCCTTCCTCTGCTCCGTGGCCGAGGCCGTCCTCCTGAGCATCACGCCGTCCTTTATTGCCGGGCTGGACGACCGGAAGCCGAGGCTCGCCGCGCTGCTCCGACGCCTGAAGCAGGAGAATATCGACCAGTCCCTCGCGGCCATCCTGACCCTCAACACCATCGCCCATACGGTTGGCGCCATCGGCTCCGGCGCCAAGGCCACAGTCGTTTTCGGCAGTGCATGGGTCGGTTTTTTTTCGGCGGTCATGACACTCATGATCCTCTTCCTGTCGGAGATCATCCCCAAAACCCTGGGAGCCGTTTTCTGGCGGCGCCTCGCCGGGGTGACCGCGATCTTCGTGCGCACCCTGATTATCGCCCTCTATCCCCTGATCTGGATTTCGGAGATGCTGACCCGGCTGATTGCCCGGAAGAAGCCGGTGCATGCCTTCAGCCGCGACGAGTTCATCGCCCTGGCGGGCATCGGCGAGCAGGCCGGCCAGATCGACAAGCGGGAGTCGCGGATCATCCGCAACCTGTTCCGCCTCGGATCCCTCCGGGCCCGGGACATCATGACCCCGCGGACGGTCATGAACGGGCTCCGGGAGGAGCTGACCGTCACGGAAGCCCTGGAGACCGAGAATGTCCTGCCCTTTTCCCGCCTGCCGATCTTCCGGAGCGACCTGGACCACATCACCGGCTTCATCCTGCGGGACGACATGCTGGTCTCCAAATCCCGGGGGGAGGGTACCGTTCAGCTGACGACCCTCAAGCGCGAGCTGACGACGGTCGACGGCGAAATGGCCCTCTCCGGACTGCTCGAGTTTCTCCTGGACCACCGGCGGCACATCGCCCTGGTCGTGGATGAATACGGGGCGACCATCGGGCTGGTGACCCTCGAAGACGTGGTGGAAACGCTGCTGGGCATGGAGATCGTCGACGAGATGGACACCGTCGAGGACATGCAGGCCCTGGCGCGGCAGCAGTGGGAGAAGCGGGCCCGGGCCCTCGGCCTGGCGATCTACGGGGAACCGCCGTCTGCATCCGATGTTCCGGAGGACCCGCCGCCGGCCGGGAAACCGGAGGTGTGACGCTCCGGCATAATCCTTTTGTGTCTATTTTTTTCCAGTGGCTTGGGATGATTCCCTCATCAGAATGAGTAGATTCCCCTATTGCAATAAAAATGCCCACACTATATTCTTTTTATAGATAGTATTAAGGTCCAACCGGGATCTGACTGTCCGACCCGTGTAGCACCTGCTCCTGCCATTGGCTTTTGTTCCAGCGGAATATATAGCAGCCTTTTCAGCCTCCCTTCTTTCTGCACTTGCGTATAGCCTTCATATTCAACCCATGATCAACACATGAATGTCATGGTGACGCAATAATGGTTTCATAAAATCAGGTGGATGTGTGCTGCTCAATTTTCTGTGTGCTCACTGTACATTTTCTATCTCTGGTGATTGCAACGAAGCATCAACATGCCATTTCTGATCCACCTCAAGTCATTGTTCCAATGAGGAAGTGTTGAAAGGAGAGTTTTATGCGAATTTATCATTCCATGCTTGCCTGTGTATGCATTCTGCTGGTTGGCATTCTGTTGTCGCCGCTCGCGTCGGAAGCCGATGATACGCTGATATCGGAAGGGGCCTCCTGGCGGTATCAGGATTACGCCAGTGCCGGGGGGTGCCCGAATCTGGACGGCACGGGCTGGCAGCAAAGCAGCTTCAACGATGCTGGCTGGAGCGAGGGGTTGGCCGAACTTGGCTACGGCGAAGCCTCCCAAAGCACCACACTCGATTATGGTCCGAATGCTGCCGATAAGTGCATGACCTATTACTTCAGGCATCGGTTTAATGTCACCGGTACTTCGCTTTATTCCGCCCTCACGCTTGAGCTGACGCGAGATGACGGCGCCGTGGTCTATCTCAACGGCCACGAAGTGGTCCGGTCCAACATGCCGGCGGGAGCCATCACATACACTTCGCCGGCACCCTTTCATGCCGATGCCTCGAGATACATCGCGACGGAACGGGATAGCCTGAAATACAGCATCCCCGCCAGTGCGCTGCTTGAAGGGCAAAACGTCATCGCCGTGGAGGTGCACCAGAAGGATCCCACGAGTTCGGACCTCAGCTTTGATCTGTCTCTTGAGGGCATCAAAAACGGTATCGACAATGCGGCAGTGACAGCGGTCGATTTCGCCGTTATTGGCGACTTCGGCCTGGCGGATCGCTCCTATACCACAGGGAATCTTGATCCTTCCGGAACGCCATACGAGGAACGGGTTGCAAATCTCGTGAAGAGCAAAAACCCGGAGTTCATTGTGGCGGTGGGGGACAACAACCTGAAAAAAGGACTGGGATACGATATCGTGACCTGCAACTATTCAAATTTTTATCAGAATACCACCATCGACGAAAATATCGGGCAATTTTATCAGGAATACATTGGGAATTACCAAGGGTATTTTGGTCCGGGCGCTGCAGAGAACCGGTTTTTCCCTGCACTGGGCAATCATGACTGGGATCCTATACGATGGGGTGGCAATGCCATCGATACGTATGAAGATTTTACGCCGACCCCCGAGGGATGCCAGGTTACGGGTTATCTGCCCACGCCCCATATCGACTATTTCGACCTGCCTGGCAACGAGCTCTATTACGTGTTTCGATGGGGACCGATAGAGTTCTTCCTCGTGGACATGGACTACCTGCAGCCCGATAATTCTCCGGATCCAACCAAGGATCCGATCCACGAAGATCTTGGCGCCGGGAATCTGCGCAAAGAG
>CAJXSB010000005.1 GCA_913060435.1 uncultured Desulfococcus sp. | reverse complement strand
ATGCACCAGGATGCCGGGCTCGAGGATCTCATGGTAGAGCCATTTGCCTTTGTTCTTGGCGATGATCGGAGGATAAAACTCATCATATTTTTTCGGACCGATGTCGGTGATGCGGTTTTTCATCGGTTCTTTCGGATCGTATCCAGAAGAAATAAATGCCATGGTGTATTACCCTCCTTATCTCAGATGATGTTTTCTGAATTCGTTGATGTCGCGATCCCAGCCGCCCTCGACCTCGTCTTCCTTCCAGAAGATGTAGGGATTGGTTCGGGGTTCGGCGACCATGCGCGGATCCGGATCCAGCTCGGTCATCTCGAGCAGCTTCTGGAAGCCCTGGCGTTTCATCAGCTCGCCGAGACGCTCGCGGTTCTTGCCCTCTTCCATCCACCAGTCCCAGACCTTCTCGATCACTTCCTTGATCTCGTCATAGGGCTCTTCCACCTTGACGAAGGGGACCAGGAGGGAGCCCATCTGGGCGCCGTCGAGGATGGGGGCCTTGGCGCCGACCAGGATGGAGACGCCTCTCTCGTCGCCGATCTTGAGGGCTCGCGGCATGGTGTTGATGCAGTGCATGCAGCGGACGCACTCCCGGGTGTTGATGGCAAGCTTGCCGTCTTCGTATTTGATGCACTTGCTCGGGCAGAGGTCGACGACCTCCTTCTGGATATCGAAAGCACCCCAGTCGCGGCCGGCATGGGCACCGGCGTTGGGAGCGAACTCGCCGCCGACATAGGCCGCAACCGCTTCCTGATCGATCTTGATGTCGTCTTTCCAGGTGCCGATGAAGGACATGTCCGCACGGGCGATGGAGGCGACGCAGCCGTTGGGGCAGCCGTCAAACTTGAACTTGAACTTGTAGGGGAACGCCGGGCGATGGAGTTCGTCCTGGTACTCCATGGTCAGGTCGTAGCAGAGCGCCTGGGTGTCGTAGCAGGCGTATTCGCAGCGGGCCTGGCCGATGCAGTCGGCCGGGGTTCTCAGGTTGGAGCCGGAGCCGCCGAGGTCCTGACCGATGTTGTGGGTCAGTTCGAAGAAGATCTCCTCCAGCTGCGGGGTGGTGGTGCCCAGGAAGATGATGTCGCCGGTGGAGCCGTGCATGTTGGTGACGCCGGAGCCGCGGAGGTCCCAGAGGTCGCAGAGCTTCCGCAGGTATTCCGTGGTGTAGAACTTGCCGCCGGGCTGGGCAACGCGCATGGTGTGGAAATGGGCAACCCCGGGGAAGGTGTCCGGCTGGTCGCAGTAACGGCCGATAACGCCGCCGCCGTATCCGAAGACGCCGACGATGCCGCCGTGCTTCCAGTGGGTGGTGCCGTCTTTGAAGGAAAGCTCGAGCACGCCCAGGAGGTCGTCCACAACGTCGCTGGGGATCTGGAACTCGATATTCTCTTCGTTTTTGGCCCTCTTTTCAGCCTCTGCCTTCAGGTCGGACACGAAGCTCGGCCACGGTCCGGACTCAAGCTGATCTAACAAAGGGGTCTCATGCTTCATCATCTTACCTCCATAAGTAGTTTATAGATTAACCATCCTGACTATAAGGAAAGCGCAAACTCCCAACCGGGTGCTGAACCCACCTTCCGCTTGCAAAGGCGACGGCCTTCCCATGTAAGCACAGCGTTGCTTAAGTGCGAACTTATAAAGTCAATCCGGACGGATGTCAATAGAAAAGCACGGCTGGAAGGGGCTGGATGGCATATAGCTCATTCAGCCGCGGTGCTTTTCGATTTCCGCCAGGATCTGGGGCGCGACTTCATACCCGAATTTTTTCGCTTTATCACAATGTTCGACCGCCTTGTCAAATTCGCCCTTCTCCAGATAGGCGATGGCCAGGTTGTTGTGGGCCACGGCGAACTCCGGGGAGAGATCAATGGCCTTGCGGCTGTTTTCGATGCTCTCGTCCAGCATCCCCTTCATCAGGTAGGCGCTGCCGAGGGAGGCAAAGGCCTGGACGAACCGGAAGTTGAAATAGGTCGCCCGCTGGAGGGCCTTGATGGCCTCATCCACCTCTCCCCGCTGCAGGTGGACGAACCCGATATTGCCGTGCCCCTCGGAAAAGCCCGGCTTCACCTTGACCGCCCGTTTGTTGTAGTCCAGGCAGGCGTCCAGATCCCCTTTCCTCAGGGCCAGCCCGCCGAGCTGAACATAGGCTTCGGCAAGACCGGGGCTGCAATCGAGGGCCGCCAGGAGCGACTTTTCGGCCTCATCGTATTTCCGGAGGCCCATGAGGGCGACGGCGAGGTTGTAGTGGCTGGTCCCGCAATCCGGGTTCGAACTGATCATCTGCCGCTGCTGGGCAATATATTCCTCTGCATTCTTCGCTTTTTCCATTCGTTGAATACTTCCTTTATCTATTGGTTATGCGCAGTGAACGTTAGTACGCAGACGCCCTCCGGTTGTCAAGAAGAAAATATTTTGCAAAATAACACACTTGACAGACGCCAACATCTTCAATATGAAGAAAATTTTATCATCCTTTTCCCGAGAAAAATTACAGACCAATACCATTCAATTCGCTGAAAAAAGAGCGTTCGGCACGGAACACCTTTCTTTCAGATCCAAGGGGGATTGCTATGATGGCAGGGACGCACACCGCCCTCATCACGCCTTTTGCAGGTGATGCCGTTGATGAGGCGGGAATCGAAAAACTGGTGGAATTTCAGATTGCAAACGGCATTTCCGGCATCCTGGCCGTTGGGACGACCGGTGAGAGCCCGGTCCTGAACTGGCGCGAGCACAACGCGGTTGTCGAAAGGGTCGCCGGACTCGCCAAAGGCCGCTGCAAATGCATTGCCGGCACCGGCAGCAACAACACACGGGAGGCGCTCGACGGCACGGCCCACGCAGCCGAGGCCGGCGCGGATGCCGTCCTGCTCGTCGACCCGTACTACAACGGCCCCAGCTCCCTTGAAATCCGCAGGGAATACATCGCCCCCATTGCCGAAAAGTTCCCGGAAATCGGCGTCATCCCATACGTCATTCCCGGCCGGACCGGCGCCCAGCTGCTCCCCGAGGATATCGCCCTGCTCCACCGGGCCTACCCCAATGTCGGCGCCGTCAAGGAGGCGACCGGAAACCTGGACAATATGCGGCGCACCCGGGCCTGCTGCGGCCCCGACTTCACCATCCTTTCCGGCGACGACGCCCTGACGGCATCCATGATGAACGACCCGGAGGTCCAGGCGGCCGGGGTCATCTCCGTGGCATCCAACATCGCACCCAAGGCCGTTTCCGAGATGGTCGCACTGCTGGCGGCGGGGGAGACGGCAAAGGCAAAGCAGATCGAATCCGCCCTGGCGCCCCTCTTCCAGCTGGTGACGATCATCACCGTGGAAAATACCGCATTCGGCGAGGTCAAATGCCGGGCCAGAAACCCCCTCGGGGTCAAAACGCTGATGGCGATCCTCGGCATGCCGTCGGGCCCCTGCCGGAGGCCGCTCGGCAGGATGACCCGAAACGGCGTCGCGGTGGTCCTGGATGCCGCCCGGAAAGTCCTGGCGGAAAGCCCGGAAATCCTTGAGCCCGCAGCGGCATTTTTCAAGATCGACATCGAAGCGAATCTCCACAGCCCCGACCGCTGGGAGCATCTCTGCTACGGCGATTACTGATCCTTTTCAAAGAAAGTCCTTCTGCTGCGCCGCGACTGCTGTGCTCGGCGCAGCAGAAGGATATCCGCCGGATATCGGCATTGCCGTTACCCCCGGCTGTTTTTGACGGAAACGGTCTGCTCGGTCTCGTTGACTTCAAAATTTCTATAATCGAATAGGATACCCTTCAGCCATTTCAGGCCGAATTTCAGGAGGGCGATCTCATCCTCCCGGATCTTCTGCGCGGTTTCGTCGTCCACATCATAGCGCTCGAGAAATGAGCTTTCAAAGACAAAGCGGCGGAACTGGTCGATATTGTAGCTGACCATGAAGAAAAGCTGCTTGCTCTTTTCGGTGAGCTTGATATTGGAAGGAAACGAGCGTTTTCGGACAATCAGGTCCGTCCACTCGGCGTTGATTTTATCCCGGACATCCACGCCCTGGTCCGCCCGCCACTCCCGGACCGTCCACTCGGTATCTTCTTCGAAGCCGAGGCAGTGGGGCTCGTTCACAAAGAAATAAAACCCCTCATCATCCGCGCCCTCCTGGTGTGCAAGGGATGCGACGCCCAAAGGGTAGTAGCGGCAGGCGCTCGGCCGGTCTTCGTAGATCAGGCACCCATCGTCCCGGACAAAGGGACAGGAGTTCTGCTCATCGTCCAGGAGCCGGAGGCTGACCACCGGCAAATCGGTCTTTTCCAGCACCTGGGGCTGGGTATAGATGGCCAGAAACTCATCCGACGGCAGCTGCAGCCGCCGTTTCATCAAGATGATGTCATATGGGGTCAGGATGATATTGATGCCCCTGCAGCATTTTGTAAAACATTTGACGCCGCTGTGGCATTTGAACCGGAACTTGCTGTCGAGGCTGTATCTGACCGGATTGATTCTCGCCATGTCGTTGGATTTATCCATATTTTTCTCTCTATTCCTTTCTCTTTTAGATCTCGCCTGCGCCGAAAGCCGGCATGCATCCAGGCGGCAGCACGAACTGGTGACAATAGCAGATCTGTGCAGTTTTTAACAGTCTCAACTTTCGGGATTCGGTTTTGGGATGGACAAAGGGGCTCTCCGGCGGATGAAACGCGAAAGCCGGGGTGCCGTGTTGAAGGAGAGCAGTGAAAGGGGCGACCCCTGCCCCGGCCGCGTCACCCCTCCTGATGCGGCAGACGCACCTCGAAGACACTGCCCTCCCCCGCCTCGCTTTCGACCATAATCTCCCCCCCATGCTGCCGGATGATATTGTAGCAGGTCGACAGGCCGATGCCGATCCCCTTGCCCACCGGCTTGGTCGTAAAGAAGGGCTCGAAGAGCTTATCCTGATCCTTGGGGGCGATGCCGCACCCCGTATCCTTCACGCGAAGCACGATCCACCGGTCGTCCTCCGGAAAGGTGCGGATCAGGATCGTCCCTTTCTCCTGCACCGCATCCATGGCGTTGAGGACCAGGTTGATGACCACCTGCTTCAACTCCGCGACCACCCCGGACACCGGCGGAAGCGACGGCGACAGGTCGAGACAGATGGCCCGGGGCAGCTTCTTCTTGAGCTGATGCTCGAGGATCTTGATGACATCCACGGTCAGGTCGTTGAGGTCGACCGCCGAGCGCATCACCCGGCTCCGGGGGCTGAAGGTCAGAAGGTTCTGGACGATGTCCCGGCAGCGGTTGCACTCCGCCATGATGGTCTCGACATATTCCCGGAAGTCCCGCTTGAGGCTGATGTCCGTCGGCTGTATCCCCAGCCGCGCCTCCAGTCTGGGCAACCGGCGCTTGAGGCCCTCGGCAAAGCCGGATATGGCCGCCAGGGGATTGTTGATCTCATGGGCCACGCCGGCGGCGAGGAGCCCGATGGTCGCCATCTTTTCGGTATGGTAGTATTTGGCCTGGTAAGCCTTCTCCACGGTGACATCCCGTTTGAGCAGAAGGATATTTTCCACCCGCCCCAGGCGGTCCCGCAGAAGGGATGCGGTGATTTCAAACTGCCGGTTCTCGCCCTTGAGATTGTAGATATGCATCCGCCGGCAGGTGTCGTTGTTTTCGACGGCGGCGATCATGGGGCAGTCGTCGCACGGGCGCCGCTGGCCTCGAAACACATGGTAGCAGGGCTCTCCGATGGGGGATGACCGGGAGAAAGTGGTGTAGAAGACGTGGTTGACCGAGTGGATCCTGAAATCGAGGGTCACCACCGCCATCACGTCGGTAATGCCGTCGATGATCGCCTGAACCTGCTGCCGCTTCTGTTCGAGCTTCAGGTTGGTCTCCTGCAGCTCGCGGATCTTGACCTGGACCTCCTTGAAAAACCCAAGCTTGGTATGCCCCAGGCCGATCAGATCTTCCATTTTGGTTTCTCTGGCCATTACCATGCCTCCTTGCAGAGCTGCAGCATGTCCTCCCAGCCGGCGGTGCGGGGGTTCGTCAGCAGGCACGAATCGTGGGAGGCCATCCGGCAGAGCCGGGGCAGTGTGGACGGGTCCGGCACGATATCCCGAAGCCGTGTGGAGATGTGGAGATCCTCGAAATACTCCGCCATCTTTTCAATGCCCGCCAGGGCGGTCTCATCGTCGCTTCCCAGACGCCTTCCCAGCACGATCTCTCCGATCTTGGCGATCTTTTCCCTGCAGGCGGGGAGATTGTACCGCATGACATGGGGCAGCAGCACCGGATGGATAAGGCCGTGGACGGCATCCAGCATCCCCCCCAGAGAATGGGCCAGAGCGTGATCCATGCCAAGGCTGGCATTGCTGAACGCCATGCCGGCGGACGTGCTGGCGATGCAGAGGTTCTCCAGCGCATCGATGGCGCGGGTTTCTGCGGCAACGGGGAGATGCGTCATGATCAGTTCGATGGCCTTGAGGGAATGAATTTCCGTGAACGGCGAGGCGAGAAGGGAGACATAGGACTCCACCGCATGGGCCATGGCGTCGATGGCTGCCGCAATGATCAGCGAGCGGCTTTTGGTGGTGAGCAGGGTCGGATCGATGATCGAGATATTGGGCACCAGCGTACGGCTGATAATCGACATCTTGACCCGGCGCGACACGTCGTTGACGATGGTGAACTGCGACACGTCCGAACCGCTGCCCCCGGTCGACGGGATGAACACCATGGGCGGCAGCGGCCGCTGAATCCGGTTGGCCCCCTCATAGTCGTGCACCGTCCCCCCGTTGCTGGCCACCAGCGCAATGCCCTTGGCCGCATCCATGGGACTGCCGCCGCCAAGGCCCATGACCACGTCGCACCGCTCCTCCCGGTAGAGGCGCGCCCCCTCCTGGACCTGAAAGTCCCTCGGATTGGCGACCACGTCCGAAAAATAGAAGCAATCGAGCTTCTCCTCTTCCAGAAACTGGAAGACCTTGTCCACCCAGCCCGATTTCTCGAGGCCCGCGTCGCTTACCAGAAAGATCTTTTCCGCCCCCAGCCGCTTGGCGCAAAGGCCCGCATACTTGAGGCTGCCCCGGCCGAAGAAGATCTCCGGCACGGAGAATTTCCGCACGTTCAGTGCCATTCTGCCGCCTTTCCTCCACCGTTCATGGCAATCCGCAGGCACCTGACCGGCAGCGGCACTTCCGCCGGCGACGCCCGCTCGGTCTGATCCCGCGCATCCATCACGGCCGCGCTACTGCTTCCGCTGATAGGCGGCAATCAGGTCCCGGACCCGATCCTTCTTGAAACCGACCACCACATCCCCTTCCACCACGAGGGTCGGGAAGGAGCAGCTCGGATTGACGGCTTTCAGCTCCTTCATGGTCCTGTTCCGTTCTTCCCCCACCAGCATGTCCACATACGTCCAGTCGAACTCGACATCGCTGTCCATCAGAAAATTCCGGAGGCTTTTGCAGTGCGAACATGAGGAGAGGCCGTAAAGCTTGATATCACCCTTCATTTCTGTCTCCTTGCATGGGGATATGCCGGATCCCTTCGACACCATCAGGCTGTCCCGCACCTCGCGTGCCGGAGGGCATGTGCATCCCATTCGTTTTGGACAATATTAGATTCTTATTTTTATCACCATATCAATTGACGTCAATGATGCCACACCAGCGAAAGCAGTCCCATGCCGCCGCACCCTGTTTCCTATTGACCGCCTCCCCACCCCCCTACGAGTCATAATGACCCGCATGCCAGGATCGCCCGGAACCGGTTCGGCATCCGGCAAGAAAGCGCGTAACCCTTTCGACATCAATGAGTTGCATCTCTTCTCCAATTTTTTTTCCCACGAAAGACGTTAATGGCGCTTTTCTTGCTGAATACCCCTTTCAAGTATTGCACCACCAAATTTGATATGGCGGAAATCATTATTGCTTTTCCGCACATTTTATGAATCCCATTCACCTACAGGAGGTCAACCCCATGGCAGTACAAGAACAAGTTTTCGGCTTTTTCATTCCCACCGTTACCCTGATGGGCATCGGCGCCCACAAGGAGATCGGCAACCAGATTAAAACCCTGGGCGCCAAGAAGCCCCTGATCGTCACCGACAAGGGCATTACCGGCGCGGGCATCACCGAAAAAATCGTCAACATGGTGAAAGAGGATATCGGCGTCACCTGTGCCGTCTTCGACGAGACCGTCCCGAACCCCACGGACAACAACGTTCATGACGGCCTGGAAGTCTACAAGAGCAACGGCTGCGACTCCATCATCTCTCTGGGCGGCGGCAGCCCCCACGACTGCGGCAAGGGCATCGGCATCATGGCCACCAACGGCGGCAAAATCCATGACTATGAAGGGGTCGACCAATCCGCCAAAGACATGCCCCCGTTCATCGCCGTCAACACCACCGCCGGCACGGCGAGCGAAATGACCCGTTTCTGCATCATCACCGACACCTCCCGCAAGGTCAAAATGGCCATCGTCGACTGGCGCGTGACCCCCACCGTTGCCATCAACGACCCGCTCCTCATGGCCGGCATGCCCCCGGCACTGACCGCCGCAACGGGCATGGACGCCCTGACCCATGCGGTAGAGGCCTACGTCTCCATCGCCGCGACCCCGGTAACCGACGCCTGCGCCCTCCAGGCCATCTCCCTGGTCGCCGGCAACCTGCGGGCGGCCGTCGCCAACGGCGCCGACATGATCGCCAGAGACCAGATGGCGTATGCAGAATATCTCGCCGGCATGGCATTCAACAACGCCAGCCTCGGCCACGTCCACGCCATGGCCCACCAGCTGGGCGGCTTCTATGACCTGCCCCACGGCGTCTGCAACGCGATCCTGCTCCCCCACGTATCTCAGTATAACCTCATCGCCAAGATGGGGCGCTACGGCGACATCGCCAGGGCCATGGGGGAAAACCTGGAAGGCCTGTCCACGCGTGCCGCAGCCGACGTGGCCCTCGATGCGATCAAAACCCTCTCCGCCGACGTGGGCATCCCCAGCGGACTCGCGGAGCTGGGCGTCAAGGAAGCGGACCTCAAGACCATGGCCGAAAATGCGCAGAAAGACGCCTGCGGCCTGACCAACCCCAGGTGCCCGACCCTGGAGGACGTCATCCAGATCTACAAGAACGCTCTCTAAGCGCATCTTCATCTACCATTATGCACGACCGCTCTTGCAGCAAAAGCCAATGATCCGGCAGACCCCGACCCGGCCATGCGCCGGGGAGGGGTTTGTGCATCCGGCCCCTGCCGCGCCGGCACCCCCCGATCCGCGGTGCATGCGGGCTGAATGAATACAAACTCACCTCACCTCCCCCCAATATCCCGGCAGAATCTACGGCTCACCGCCTCGCCCATCCGCTTGAAGCCTGAGTTATTGTAATCATAAATACGAGAAGTTAACCGTCTCTCACCCACCAAAGTCTGAATTTTCTTGACAGGGATCATCGAGCCTTGTTAATGAATGAGCATTCATTCATTTATTATCTGTGTTTCAAGGAGGTATCCTATCAATACCAAAGCAAAAACCGGAGAGAAATACCATCGCATCCTTGAAGCAGCCGCCAAGATATTCGCCGAAAAGGGGTTCCACCAGTCAACCATCTCCCAGATCGCCAAAAAAGCCGGCGTCGCCGACGGGACCATTTACCTCTATTTCAAAAACAAGGACGATGTCCTGGTCCAGTTTTTCCAGTACAAGACCAAACAGGTCTTCAACGGGTTCAGGGAAGAGGTCAAGAAAGGCGACTCCGCCATCGAAAAACTGCGCAATCTGATCCATCGGCACCTGTCGGAGTTTCAGCGCGACCGCGACATGGCCGTTGTATACCAGTCTTTTGCCTACCATAAAAACGATCTGGTCGAAAGCAACATCCGGGAAATGTCGAAGATGTACCTCGACATCGTCTCGGAGATTGTTGAACAAGGGCAGCAGGAAGGAACCATACGCAAAGACCTATACGTGGGTCTGGTCAAACGATTCATCCTGGGATCGGTGGATTCGGCAATCAACACCTGGCTGCGATCGACAAAGGGATACGATCTCAAATCCATGGCCGACCCCCTGATCGACCTGTTCACACGGGGCATCGGAACGTCGGAATCACCATCGGAATAAATTATTAAAAATCATAATCTTAGCGCAAGGAGCAATCGACAATGGCACAGGTTATCGCAGATCGAAGAGATGTGGATTTTGTTCTCCACGAGCAGTTCGAGGTGGGCAAGTTCAGCAAATCGCCGATATTTGCTGAATTCACCAAAAAGACCGTGGACCTGGTGATCAACGAGGCCCGCAATCTCGCCGTAAAGGAGATCCTGCCGACCCAAAAGATCGGCGACGAAGAGGGGTGCGTTTTTGAAGGCGGAAAGGTGACCGTTCCCGAGGCCTTCCACCGGGTGTACAAGCTTTTCTGCGAGGGCGAATGGCTGGCCATGAACGAGGACCCGGAATGGGGTGGGCAGGGCATGCCGCGAACGGTGGCGCTGGCGGCCGGCGATTTCTTCAACGGCGCCAATTTCGCCTTCGTCATGTACCCCGGACTGACCCACGGCGCCGGCAAGCTGGTCGAGGTTTTCGGGACCGATGAACAGAAGCGGATCTACCTCAAAAAAATGTACACGGGGGAATGGACCGGGACCATGCTCCTGACGGAACCCGAGGCTGGATCGGATGTGGGCGCACTCCAGGCCACGGCGGTCCGGAACGACGACGGCACCTTTTCCATCACCGGCAGCAAGATTTTCATCTCGTCAGGGGAGCACGACCTTACCGAGAACATCATCCACCCGGTGCTGGCCCGGATCGAGGGGGCGCCGGAAGGCACCCGGGGGATATCCCTTTTTCTCGTCCCCAAATACCGGGTCAACCCCGACGGCAGCCTCGGCGAGTTCAATGACGTGGTCTGCACCGGCATCGAGCACAAGATGGGCATTCACGGCAACGCCACCTGCTCCCTGACCCTGGGGGGCAAGGGCAACTGCATCGGCACCCTCCTGGGCGAGGAGAACAAGGGGATGAAAGCCATGTTCCTGATGATGAACGAGGCCCGGGCCCTCGTGGGCATGCAGGGGTTCTGCTGCGCCTCGGCGTCCTACCTGAATGCCCTCGACTACGCCCGCACCCGCGTCCAGGGGAAGCACCTGCTCAAGATGATGGAGGAGGACGCACCGCCGGTGCCCATCATCCAGCACCCCGATGTCCGCCGCATGCTGCTGAGGATGAAGAGCATGGTCGAAGGCATGCGGAGCCTGCTCTACTACCATGGGTATCTCGAAGATTTGAAGCAGATCACCGAAGATGATGCCGAGGCCGCCAAGCTGCAGGGCATGATCGAACTGCTGACCCCCATCGTCAAGGGCTACGTCACCGATCGCGCCTTCGAGATCTGCAGCGAAGGCGTCCAGGTCTTCGGCGGATACGGCTTTATCAGCGACTACCCTCAGGAGCAGCTGCTGCGCGACTGCCGCATCACCCAGATATACGAGGGCACCAACGGCATCCAGGCCATGGACCTTCTCGGCAGGAAGCTGGGGATGAACCAGGGCAAACCGGTGATGGATCTGCTGGGTGAAATGAACAAAACCATTGCCGCGGCCAGGGAGATCCCCATCCTCGAGGGTCTGGCGGCGGACTTTCAGGCGGTGGTGAAGAAGCTGGGCGACGTCGGCATGCACATGGGCATGACGGCCATGTCCCCCCAGGTGCTGAACGCCTTCGCTTTCGCGCACCCGTTCATGGAAGTCACCGGGGATGTCGGAATTGCGTGGATGCTCCTCTGGCGCGCCGCCATCGCCGGCGGGAAGATCGAGCGGGCGGGGAAAAAGGACAAGGCCTTCTATGAGGGGCAGCTGAAGAGCGCGGAGTTCTTTATCAAAACGGTGCTGCCGATCACCCTGGGCAAGATGGAAGCCATTCTGGGCAACAATGGCGCGGCGGTGGAGATTTCCGAAGAGGCGTTTGGCGGCCGATAGGCATCCGGCCGGGAGCGCTGGGGGCTCGCCCCCAGCGCTCCAGCCCCCAGCCGGGCGCTACCCCTCCTTCGATCCCTCCAGAATCTCCGCCCGGAGATCTTTTCTCAGTATCTTTCCGACATTGGTCTTGGGCAGACTCTCCCGGAATTCAATCTCCACCGGCCACTTGTATTTGGCCAGCTTGTCCCGGCAGTACGCCAGCATCTCGTCTTCGGTTGCCGTCTCGCCCTCTTTCAGCACCAGAAAGACCTTGACCGCCTCCCCCCGCTTTTCATGGGGAATCCCGACGGCGCATGCCTCCTGAACCTTGGGGTGCTGGTAGAAGATCTCGTCGATATCCCTGGGGTAGACATTGTATCCCCCGGAGATGATCAGGTCCTTTTTCCGGTCCACGATATAAAAATAGCCGTCCTCATCCATCCGCGCGATATCACCGGTGTGGAGCCACCCCTCCCCGCTGAAGACCGCTGCGGTCTCCTCCGGCATGTTGTGGTATGCCTTCATGACCTGGGGGCCCTTGATGAGAAGCTCCCCGGGCTGGCCTGGGGAGACATCTTCCGTGCCGTCCTCCAGATCCACAATCCGGCAGAGGGTGTCGGAGATCGGAAGCCCGATGCTGCCGACCTTCCGCCGATCCTTGTGGAACGGATTGACGTGGGTGACGGGGGTCGTCTCCGTGAGGCCGTACCCTTCCACGATGACCGCTCCGGTCTTCTCCTCGAAGGCTCGAATCACCTCCAGCGGGAGCGGGGCGCTCCCCGAAAAGCAGCCCTTGATCGACGTCATGTCCATCTGGTCGATCTTGGGATGGTTCAGGAGCCCGATGTACATGGTCGGCACCAGCGGTACAAAAGACGGCCGGAACCGGACGATCGCCTTCATGAGGGGGTCCGGCTGGGGCTTTGCCACCAGGACGTCGGTCCAGCCCATGTAAATGGCAAAATTCATGGCAGTGGAGAGGCCGAAGACGTGAAAAAACGGCAGGGCCCCCAGCATGACTTCATTGCCTTTCTGGAAATCCGGAAACCATGCCACGATCTGCTGGACCTGGCAGCTCAGGTTGGCATGGGTGAGGATCACCCCCTTGGAGACGCCGGTCGTTCCGCCGGTGTACTGATACATGGCGGTATCCTCGAAATCGATCTCGACGCGGGGAGGCGTCGGGGCTGCCTGAGAAAGGAGTCTCTTCCACCGGAAGACATCCGCCGCAGCCTTGACGTCAGCGGCCAGCTTCCTGCGCTTGGCCACCAGGGGGAAAAGCAGGTTCTTGGGAAAGGGCAGATAGTCCCCGATCGATGTGATGATGATCTGGCGGATCTGCGTTTTGGGCCGGAGGTCGATCATCCGGTTTCCCAGAAGGTCCAGCGTGATGAGGAGCTTCGCCCCCGAATCCGTGAACTGATGCGCCAGCTCCCGGTCCGTATACAGCGGGTTGTTCATCACCGTGATCGCGCCGATCTTCATGATGGCATAATAGCTGACCACACAGGGAATTATGTTGGGGAGCAGGATCGCAACGCTGTCGCCCTTTCGAATGCCCATTTCATGAAGGCAGGCGGCAAAGCGGTCCACCATATCGCTCAACTCTCGATAACGAACCTTGTACCCTTCAAAGACAAGCGCTGTCCTATCCGGAAACGCTTCCGCCGAAGCCTCCAGAAATTCCGGCAGGAGAACGGATTCATACGATAGCTCTGCATTGACATTGGGCCCATAACTCTTCCGCCACGGCAGCATCTGTTCACTGGTATCGTTGCTCATCCTTTACGCCTCCCCTCTCGCGTCCTGGTGCGGCATCCGGCTGTCCGCTCCCGGGCGCCGGTCGAACGAATATGGTTGATATGATAAAGTGTCCCTGAACCGCTGTCGAGCCCGGCGACGCTGCATTGCCGCCCGCCCCGAACACCCTATTTGGCCTATACCATATTTTTTGAATATCCTCTTTTAAAATCCTTGACATGCGGCATGCATCATGGTAACGCATGACCGAGCGCTCGTTCAGATAACAATTGACCTGAACGCGCTCTATTCACCGCAAAGCAATAAAAACATATAGTTGTATCGAGTTCATCCGGAAACGATACATTGAGACATAACATTTTATTGCATGCATCACCATCAACCCATCCAGCAGCGGAGTGAATGAATATTCATCAACAGTTATCGGTCATATCTTGGGGGGTGCTGCACGCCGCAACCGCCTCCCTGGCCGCCGGAATTGCTGCCGTATACGGGCCGCTTTTCGGGCAACTCTTTGTCGGAAGATCGACCCATCCGGGCCGACGGCATGCCGGAGATGCACATGGCCGGAGATGCATGTGAAAGGACCTCATGTGTCTGATGTTTTTGCTTGACAGTTCGAAAACCGGTTTGATACAAAATGAATGAATGCTCATTCATTCTGATTCCAACATACGTACTACTTTTGAAAGGAGAATGAAAGCAAAAAATGGAACCCGCGTTGATTCCCCCGGCCGAGGCCGCAGTTCTGGGCATCCCGACGATAATCTTCTCCGTCCTGATTCCCGTTGCCGGGGTGGCGCTCTTCGCCTACATCATGGCGAAACGGATCGCCCCCCTTGTCTTCTCCAACCCTGACTTCCGGTTCGACCGGATTCCCGAACGGGTCGCGGCCGTCTTCAAGCTGTGGCTGGCCCAGTGGAAGCAGCCCCGTTACCGCCTGGCGGGAGTGATTCATATCATGCTCTTTGCCGGCTTCATCATCCTCTCGATCCGGTCGTCTTCCCTGGTTGTCATCGGCATCTACAACGACTTCGTTTTTCCCGGCCTGGGGGGCGCTCTGGGCCATGTCTACAATTTTTTCAAGGACTACGCGGCGACCCTGGTGCTCGTGGCGGCCCTGATGGCCGCCTGGCGCCGGGGTATCACCAAGCCCAAGCGATACGACGTGCCGGAAAAATACGGCAAGCCCCACACCGGCGAGGCGCTTTTCGTACTGGCCATGATCTCGGGGCTCATGATCACCGAGAGCCTCTTCGAGGGCACGGAGGCGGCGGCCGCCGTCCAGAAGGGGCTCGAACCCGAGTTCATCGCCCCCCTGACCCTGGCCTGGCTCTTCAAGGCCACCATGACGGCAATGCCCGAAGGCGGGCTCCAGGCCCTCCACGTCATCGCCTACTATATCCATGACCTCATCTTCTTCTCGTTCCTCTGCTTCCTGCCCCTGGGCAAGCATTTCCACGTCATCACGTCGCTCTTCAACGTCTATTTTCTGAAGCTCGACAAGGGTGCCGTCAAGCCGGTGAAGTGGGGGGTCGACGACGAGAAGCTCGACGAGCTCGAATCCTTCGGCGTCAAGACCTTCGAGGACTTCACCTGGAAGCACATGCTCGACTTCTATTCCTGCGCCGACTGCGGCCGCTGCTCGGACCAGTGCCCGGCCAACGCCGTGGGCCGCCCGCTGTCGCCCCGGTTCATCAGCATCAAGGCCCGGGACTACGCCTTCAGCCACTATCCCCTGAAGGGCCGGCTGAAGGAGAGCGAACCTCTCATCGGTGGCATCTACGAGGAAGACGAGATCTGGTCGTGCACCACCTGCGGCGCCTGCGAGGAGGAGTGCCCCCTCATGATCGAGTACATCGACAAGATGGTCGACCTCCGGCGGGGGATGGTCGACGAGGGCAATGTTCCCCAGTCCCTCCAGAAGCCGCTGAGCGCCCTGGAGAAGCGCGGCAACCCCTGGGGCAAGATGGAGAAGAAGCGGGCCGAGTGGGCCACCAAGGACAAGGAGTTCAAGGCCGAATGCGAGGTCAAGGTCCTGGAGAAGGGCGGCGACGCCGAGACCCTCTTTTTCGTCGACTCCATCTCGTCTTACGATGACCGGATCATCCAGATCACCCAGTCGGCGGCCCGCCTGCTGCGCACCGCCGGCATCGACTTCGGCGTGCTGGGCAAGCTGGAGAAGGATTCAGGCCACGAGGCACGGCGCTTCGGGGAAGAGATGCTCTTCCAGACCCTGAAGGAGATGAACACCGAGGCGATCCTGGCCACGGGCGCCCGGCGCATCGTCACCGCAGACCCCCATGCGTACAACGCCCTCAAGAAGGACTACAGCGGGCTGCCCCCGGTCCTGCACATCAGCGAGCTGATCGCCGAGGCAATCCAGTCGGGCAGCATCCGCCTCAACGGCAACGGCGATCCGGGCAAGGTATACACCTACCACGACCCCTGCTACCTGGGCCGGCACAATAATATGTACGACATCCCCCGGGACGTCCTGGACGCCATTCCCGGCATCCAGCGGGTCGAGATGGAAAAATCCCGGGACCGCTCCTTCTGCTGCGGCGGCGGCGGACTGATGCTCTTCTACGAACCCATCGAGGAGCAGCGGATGGGACAGCTCCGGGTCGAAATGGCCAAGGCGGCCGGGGCCAACGTCATCGTCACCGCCTGCCCCTTCTGCATGGTCAACATGGAGGACGCCATCAAGACCAGCGGCCTCGAGGGGGAAATGGAGGCCATCGACCTGGTCGAGCTGATTGACCGCCACCAGGCAGCATAACCGAACAATTAACCCAAAAACCAATCCGGGAGGAAAATATGGAGATTCTGGTATGTGTGAAGAGGGTTCCCGACACCTCTGAAAACGAAATTCAAGTCAACAGCAGCGGCACCGACATCGAGCGGGACGATCTGGTGTACTCGGTCAACGAGTGGGACAACTACGCCGTGGAAGAGGCGATCCAGATCCGGGACCGCGTCGGCGGGTCGGTGACGGTCATGACCGTCGGCGACGACGAGTCGGAGGAGGTGCTGCGGCGGGAGATGGCCATGGGTGCCGACAACGGCATCCTGCTGTCGGACGACGCATTTGAGAACGCCGACGGCCGGGCGGTGGCGTCGATCCTCAAGGCAGCGATCGACAAGGGCAAATACGACCTGATCCTGACCGGCGCCCAGGCCGACGACGGCGCAGGCCAGGTGGGCGGCATGCTGGCGGCGATGCTCGACGTGCCCTACGCCTCCCTGGTCAACATCATCGAGACCATCGATGACCAGAAGATCAAGGTCGGCCGGGAGATCGCAGGCGGCAACCAGGAGATGAACGAGATGAACCTGCCCTGCGTCCTCTCCATCCAGACGGGCATCAACGAGCCCCGCTATGTCGGCATCCGCGGCATCCGCAAGGTCGCCTCGGTGGAGATCCCGACCATGGGCGCCGGCGACCTCGGCCTCGACGCCGACGCCGTTGCCCCCAAGGTGAAGCGCCTCGACTACTTCGTGCCGGATATGGGCGAGGGCGCCGAAATGCTCGAGGGCAGCACCGAGGAAATCATCGAGAAATTGATGGAACTCTTGAAAGCCAAAGGAGGAATTAAATCATGAGCCGACAGGTCTTTGCATACATCATCCACAAGGACGGGAAAGCCGACGACACGGCCATGGAGTTTGCCGTCGCCGCCCGGAAGCTCGACGCGAACGCGGAGGTCACCGCCGTGGTGGCCGGCACCGGCGCAGCGCTGGATGCGGTGGCAAACGAAGTCGCCGCCCTCTATAAAACGGTCTGGAAGATCGACAATGCGGCGCTGGAATACCCCGTGGCCGACATGGTCCGCAAGGCCCTCGTGGGCATCCTCCCCAAAGACGCCGTGGTTCTCGTCCCCCATGAACACTTCGGCCTCGACATGGCCCCGGGCCTCTCCATCCAGCTCGACTCCCCCTATATCGCCGACGTGGTCGACTTCGAGAGCCTCGACGGCGGCACCCTCAACGCCGTCCGCCAGGAATACTCCGGCATGGTGAGCACCCACGTCGCCTGCGACATCGAAGGGGGGGCCGTGATCACGGTCCGGCCGGGTGCTTTTCAGGCCGATGAGAATGCCGCAGCCGGCGGAACCGTAGCGGACAAATCCGGCGACGTCGGCGATCTGACGGTGGGCCGCCGCTACCTCGAGACCGTGGTGGCCGAGGTCGGCGACGTCGACATCACCAAATCCGAGATCCTCGTCTCCGTGGGCCGCGGCATCGAGGACGAGGACAATCTCGAAATCGTCCACGACCTGGCCAAGGCCATGGGCGCCGATGTCTCCTGCTCCCGCCCCATCGTCGACGCCAAGTGGCTTGAGAAATCCCGCCAGGTCGGCACCTCGGGCCAGACCGTCAGCCCCAAGGTCTACCTGGCCTGCGGCATCAGCGGGTCGTTCCAGCACATGGGCGGCATCAAGGGCGCGCCCTTCATCGTCGCTGTCAATAAGAATGCCAAGGCCCCCATCTTCCAGGTGGCCGACATCGGCATCGTCGCCGACATCCTCGAGTTCCTGCCGGAGCTGACCGAGGCCGTCGAGGAGGCCTAACCAACAGCTTCGTTTGAAGTTTCCGCCATGATCGATCGGCCCGCTTCCCATGGAAGCGGGCTTTTCTATTCTTCTCTCCGTTCAACCACCTGATATCCATACCATGATGGAATATATACCAAAATTCTTTCTGGAAGATTCTTGCATTTCGAGATATTCGCATCTATATTTTGGAGTCTTCATTTTGAACCCGTCCTCCTCCGGATGACGCGGAAGTCGGCAGGCATCGCACTTTCACCGCTTTCGTGGGCTTGCCTTTGAATCCAGTGTGCTTATTTTTGGTGGTTTCGGAATGGCCGGAGCCACCAATACCCATCATGGAGAATCAAAGAGATGCCTGCAGAGCAGACCAATGAAAAACTGAGAAATGTTGCCATCATCGCCCATGTCGATCATGGCAAGACCACGCTGGTGGACGCCATGTTCCACCAGAGCGGCCTCTTCCGCGCCAACCAGGCCGTGGATGAACGCGTCATGGACACCATGGACCTGGAGCGGGAGCGCGGCATCACCATTGCCGCCAAGAACTGCTCGGTGGCGTGGAAAAACACCCGCATCAACATCATCGACACCCCGGGCCACGCCGATTTCGGCGGAGAAGTCGAACGCGCCCTCTCCATGGCCGACGGGGCCATCCTCCTGGTCGACGCATCTGAAGGCCCCCTGCCCCAGACCCGGTTCGTTCTGAAAAAGGCGCTGGAGGCCGGCCTCAAGATCGTGGTGATCATCAACAAAATCGATCGCCAGGACGCCCGCCCCGACGCGGTTCTCGACGAAATATACGACCTCCTCATCGACCTCGACGCCACGGACGACCAGCTGGAATTCCCGCTCCTCTATGCCGTCGGCCGCTCCGGCATCGCCATGAGATCCCTGGAGGAGACAGCAGACAACCTGCATGTCCTCCTCGACACCATCGTTGAGGAGATCCCCGGCCCGTCCCACGACCCCGATGCCCCCTTCCAGATGCTCGTCTCGGACCTCGGCTATTCCGACTATATGGGCCGCTTGGCTGTCGGCAAGATCTTCAACGGCACGGCCCGGGCCCGGGACAGCCTCGTCTGCCTGGGCGAAAACGGCCGGAACGTCCCATTGAAAATCTCCAAACTCCAGGTGTACAGGGGCATCAAGCTGGTGGACGTGGCGGAGGTCCAGCCCGGCGACATCGCCGTCCTCGCCGGCATCGAGGATGTCAAGATCGGCGACACCATCTGCAACCGGGAGCACCCGAAGCCCCTGCCGCGCATCCGGGTGGACGAACCGACGGTCTCCATGCGGTTCACCATCAGCAACTCCCCCCTCGGCGGCAAGGAGGGGAAATACGTTCAGTCGAGCCGCATCCGGGAGCGTCTTGTCAAGGAAACCCTTCGAAACGTTGCGGTTCAGGTGGAGGAGATCGAAGACCGGGACAGCATTATGGTCAAAGGGCGGGGGGAGTTCCAGCTGGCCATCCTCATCGAAACCATGCGACGGGAGGGTTTTGAATTCTGTGTGGGGCGGCCGGAGGCGATATTCCACTACGAGAACGGCATCCGAATGGAGCCCATCGAGCGCCTGATGGTAGACTGCGAGGAGCGCTTCCTCGGGGTGGTCACGGAAAAGCTCTCCCTTCGCCGTGGCAAGATGACCAACATGGTCAACAACGGCAAAGGGCGGGTCCGGATGGAGTTTTCCGTGCCGACCCGGACCCTCATCGGCTACCGGGACGAATTCCTTACCGACACCCGCGGCACCGGCATCATGAACTCCCTTTTCGACGGATATGGCGAATTCCGCGGGGAGTGCCCCAGCCGCTTCACCGGATCCATCGTCGCCGACCGTGCCGGGGCCGCCGTGGCCTACGCGCTGTTCAATTTAGAGCCTCGCGGCCGCCTTTTCCTTGAGCCGGGGCAGCCGGTCTACGAGGGCATGATCATCGGAGAGCACAACCGCCCCCAGGACATCAACGTCAACCCCTGCAAGGAGAAGAAATTGACCAATATGCGGGCTGCGGGAAAAGACGACAATGTCATGCTGACCCCTGTCCGGCCCATGACCCTGGAACAGGCGATCAATTTTATCCGTGAAGACGAACTGGTAGAGGTCACCCCGATCTCCCTGCGCCTGCGGAAGGCCGTGCTGTCGGCACAGAAGCGACACAATCTGCGGGCGGTAAAGGCCTGAGGCGCCGGCCTCAGGCCAGCACGTGCTGCTCCAGCACAAAGCAGGTCAGTGTCCCCTCGAAGACCGGCACGGCGCCCAAGGACGCCGTAACACGGACAATGCGCTTTTTACCCTTTTCTTCCGTCACCGCCGCCTCGGCGGTGACCGTCTCGCCGACCCGAACAGGCTTGAGGAATTTGATCTCGGCGCCCCCAAGGACGACGTTGGGATGGTTGACGGCGATCATGGCCGCGTAGTCGGCCAGGCCGAAGACAAACCCGCCGTGGACCAGCCCGGTGTCGTCGGCCGCCATTTCCGCCATCGTCTCCAGCGCCACGCGGCTCTTGCCCGGTGCCACCTCCAGCGGCCTGCCGCAGAGGCCCTGATCGATTCTCTGGTGTGTGATAATCTCCATATCCCGCTCCATTCCACCGCCCGGCCGGACGCCATCCTCGGGAACCGCCCAGGCCAGGACAAATTTAAAGAGGAAACCGGCCGCCTATAGAATTTCCAGAAGCGAAATGTCGAAATTGAGATTTTGGCCGGCCAGATGATGGTTGCCGTCGAGGGTGATGCGGTCATCGTCCATCGCGATGATGGTCATGACCACCGGCTGCCCCTCGGGCGGCTGCAGCTGCAGCTGCATGCCGATTTCGGGCGTCAGGTCATCGGGAAGCTGCGTCCGGGGAAGCTGCCCCACCAGCGCATCCCGCCTTTGCCCGTAGGCCGCTTCGGCAGGGACCTTGACGCGCGTCGACTCCCCCGGGCAAAGCCCCGTGACCGCCGACTCGAAGGCTTCGAGAAGCGTTCCCTCGCCGATGGTGAATTCCAGTGGCTCCCGCTCCGCCGATGTGTCGAATTTGGTGCCGTCATCGAGGGTGCCGGTATAGTGCACCCTGACGGTGTCGCCGTGTTTCGCCTCCGCCATAATCCTTCCTTTCGAAATGCCGCGCATTCAGTGGCCCCGGCAGGATATCCTTTCATGCCGCGACCCCAGGGACGGGTCCCGACGCCTGAAACAAGGCCATGATGGCATGGTTCCTCGAAGCGATTTCCATGGAACGAATCGAGAAATGATGGCAACCAAGGGAAACGACTTGACGGGCGTCGGGAGTTCCGGATGTGCTGTGCGTCCCTGATAACACGCCTCCCCTTGAACGGTCAAGAATTCTCCCTGTACTCGGGAGGATCCCGCCGGGGCGCCGGGCCTCTGGAACGGCCGACCGCGGCGTGGCCCTGATTTTCAAACTTAACAGGCCGGGATAAAGGGCGTATACTGGCAATCCAGTGCCCATCGGAAAACCGGTCTGATGGGAAACGGATGCGTCGGACAGGCGCCGGGCCTACCAACATGACGGAAGGAAGCATATCAAATGACAGATTGGATTCCCTTTGAGAATGGCGAGTATATTGTAGTGGATGCGTTTCTGATGACGCGGGACCGGCAGGGTGCCGGTATCGACAAGGCCTATATCGAGGTTTCCACCGGGCCGGACGGCCGCAGGCACATCATGGGAAAAGGCATGGCCCGTCCGTTCTGGATTGTCGAGATGCACGAGGATAACGATATCATCGACATGGTGATCGATCTGGGCGGGGAATTCAAATACCTGATGAAGGAGCCGATCCTGAAATCCGGCAAGGTGTTTTCGCCGACCACCAATGCCCTCATCCAGTTCTTTCCGTCTGGTCCCTGGAAGCAGATATCCGAGAAGGAGTACCAGGAGATCAAGGGAGCTCTGACGTTTCTATCCGACTAACGCCGCCCGAAAACAAGCAGGGCCGGCATCCGCCGGCCCTGCCCTGTGGGTGACATCCCGCCGAAACGCCTTGATCCGGCTGCGGTGCCGCTTGTCGTCCAGGCGCTGCCGGCGCGCCCTGCGCGGCACCCGGGTGCGCTTTCGCGCCTTCGGCGGCCGGGCGGCCTCCCGGATCATCTCTTCGAGGCGCAGCAGCGCCTCCTGCCGGTTGCCGACCTGGCTCCGGTGCTTCTGGACCGTCAGGACGATCTCACCGTCCCGATTCAGCCGCCGTCCGGCGATCTTCATCAGCCGCCGGCGGACCTCCTCCGGCAGGGACTCCGACGCGCCCACGTCGAAGCGCAGCTGAACCCCCGAATTGACCTTGTTGACATTCTGCCCGCCGGGCCCGGAGCATCGCATGAACGTTTCATGGATCTCTTCGGGTCCGATGGTGATGCCGCAAACCTCAATCATCTACTGGCTCCTTTCCTGTCTATGCAGCCCCAGTGTCGGCGCTGCGGGCCGGTGACGGCGGGATATGCCGCCAGCCGGCACCTTTGATTTGAAATGATAGCGCATCCGCCGCCAAAGTCAAGCAGCCCGGGGCCCCGGCAATGGCCTATCCCTGTTGGATCCATCGCCGTTGCCTCACCGCAGGCTCCGGACAAAGTCCCCCACCGCCCCCGGCCCCTCCCGGTCCATCAGACGGATGGTCTGGGAACCCACCACGGCGATATCGGCCTTCCCCTTGAGAAAATCAACGTCCTCGCGACGCTTCACCCCGAAGCCGACGGCCAGCGGGAGCCGGGTGGCCCGTCGACAACGGTCGAGATAGTCCGTGAGCTCCGAAGAAAAATCGGTTTCCGCGCCGGTCACGCCCTTTCTCGCCACGCAGTAGATGAACCCCCGGCCGACATCGGCGATGCGCTTCATCCGTGCTTCAGGGGTCGTCGGCGCATAGATGTAGATGGGATCGAGCTGCCGCGCCGCCATGTCAGCCATGTATTCGCCGCCTTCCTCGGGCGGCAGGTCGGGAACGATGGCGCCCCGGATCCGGTGCTCTGCCATGGCTTGCGTAAACGCCTCAACGCCGAAGCGGTATAGGATGTTGTAGTAGGTCATGAAGAGGAACGGTATCTCGAAGCGCGCGGCCGCCTCCCGGGCGAAGGCCATGCACCTGTCGACGGTGGCCCCCCTCTCCAGGGCCTGCTGGTTGGCCGCCAGGATCACCGGCCCGTCGGCGATGGGCTCGGAGAAGGGAATCTGAAGCTCCATGAGATCGACCCCCGCATCCACCATGGCCGCCACGATCTCCATGGATGCCTCGAAGGACGGGTATCCCATGACGATATGGGTCATCAGCAGGATCTCCTTTTCCTTCCGCCGGTCGTGGATATACGATTCAAGCATGGTACTGTTCCGCCTTTCTGATGATGAACGCCTTCCATCGCGGGTCGTCGAAGGCGTCGGCCACCGTGAAGATGTCCTTGTCGCCCCGGCCCGACTGGTTGATGATGATGCTCTCCTCCGGTGAAAGCCCGGGGGCCTCCTTGAACGCCTGCACAAACGCATGGGCGGATTCCAGGGCCGGGATCACCCCTTCCTTCCGAATGGTGAGCGAGAGGGCCGCTACGACCTCCTGGTCCGTTGCCGCAGCAAAACGGGCTCTCCCGGTCTCCTTCAAGTCCGAGAGGATGGGAGAGACCCCCACGTAATCGAGGCCAGCGGCGATGCTGTGGGTCTCCTGCATCTGCCCGTCGGCGTCCTGAAGGAAATAGGTCCGGTAGCCCTGGGCCACGCCGATGCTGGCATCCTGGGAACAGAGCCGGGAGGCGTGCTGCCCGGAGTCGAGCCCTCTGCCGCCGGCCTCCACGCCCACGAGCTCCACCGGATCCTCCATGAAGCCGCTGAAGATTCCCATGGCATTGGATCCGCCGCCGACGCAGGCGTAGATCCGGCTGGGCAGCCGGCCCTCGGCAGCCAGGATCTGCGCCCGGGCCTCCTTCCCGATGATCGACTGGAAATAGGTGACCATCTCGGGGAACGGATGGGGGCCGCAGGCGGTGCCCAGGACGTAATGGGTCGTGTCCATGTTGGAAACCCAGTCCCGGAAGGCCTCGTTGATGGCATCCTTGAGGATGCGCGTCCCGTCGGTGACCGGGTGGACCGTCGCTCCCAGCCGCTCCATCCAGAAGACATTGGGCCGCTGCCGCTCGACGTCGACCTCGCCCATGTAAATCGTGCACTCGAAGCCGAATTTCGCCGCCATGGTCGCCGTGGCGACGCCATGCTGCCCGGCGCCGGTCTCGGCGATGACCCGCCGCTTGCCCATCCGCCGGACGAGCAGGCCCTGCCCCATGACATTGTTGGCCTTGTGGGCGCCGGTGTGGTTGAGGTCTTCCCGCTTGATATAGATCTTGGCGCCGCCGAAGTGCCGGGTCAGATTCTCGCAGTAGGTCAGCGGCGTGGGCCGGCAGGAATAGCTTGCCATCAGCGCTTCATAGGCCTGCCAGAAGGCCGGATCGTTTTTCGCCTCCCGGAAGGTCTCGTCGAGCTCGTCAAAGGTGGCCACCAGAATTTCGGGCAGGTAGGCCCCGCCGAACTGGTGATAGTATCCGCGGTTATCCATGGGTCGTTCCTCCTATGGTCTGGGAAAAAACGTACTGGTCGGTTCGGCAGAAAAGCGCTGAATAGACGGCGCTGTCGGCCTGGGGAAAATTGAGGTACCGGCTGACGATCAGCACCGGCGCCTCAGGCGCCACCCCGAGGAGATCGGCCTTCGCCGCGCCGGGGTGTCCGATCCGAAAATTCTGGCGGGCGCTGTCGGGCCGCATGAAGTAGCGTTCATCGGCGATTTCCGAAAGGGATGCATTCTTCAGATCCATCTGGTCGATGCCCGAAAAGAATGTCGGATGGAGGTAGATTTCCTCGATCAGCACCGGCGTTCTTTCGACCTGCACCAGCCGGGAAAAAAAATAGGCATCTCTGCCGTCAAAGGGATTTTCCGGCTGTCCATCCACTGCTTCCAGCCGCACGGCCTCGATCACCCGGGTGGCGGTGGCAAGTCCCTTCTTGTGGAAGGAGGCCGCCGTTCCGTCAAGGGAGAAGAGTTCCACCTCGGCCTGTCTCTCGCGGACAAAGGTTCCGGCCCCCCGTTTTCGAGAGAGAAACCCCTTCTTCACCAGCATCTCAATGGCCTGCCGCACGGTCGGACGCCCGATCCGGTAGGCTGCAGCGAGCTTGAGCTCCGCCGGAATCCGGGATCCCGGCGGATATTCACCCGAACGGATCTTCGCCAGCAGAATATCCGCCAGCTGGTGATAGAGGGGGATGGGCGCGTTGGGGTTCAGCATCGTGGTTTTACACCGCCGTCATGGCATTCTTTTCTGTGCGTTCTTTTCTGTGACGCCACTTTCGCGTTTCATCCGACGGTGTTTTCCGGGTCCGGAGGAGGCCCCATATCCATCGCATGAACGAATCTCGAAAGTGGCGCCTGTGAAATATTCCTGTCTTGGAGAACCGTTCCCATATATTGGTAAAGTTGTCAAGACAAATTTCAAGGTCAGCGCTCGACCGTTTACATTCCCCAAAAGAATTCCTATGCTAGTATAGACCATTTCGGGCGGATTCCCTCAGTGCTGCGAATCCGCCATGAACGGAGGAGACCATGGCAGCAAAAAACGTCGACGTACAGCACTGGCCGGGATCCGAACCGCCGACCGCTGCGGCGGTCGAAGCCCGCATGCAGGCGGAAGGGATCGGATTCTACCGCTGGTCCAACGGCCCGGGGGATGTCTACGAAGCCCATGACCACCCGTACGACAAGATCATCCATGTCGCCTCCGGCGCCATCACCTTCGGGCTACCGGATCTCGGCAACACCATTCCCCTAAGCGCCGGAGATCGACTCTATCTTCCCGCCGGGACCGTCCACGACGCCTTCGTGGGGCCGGATGGAGTGGTCTGCTTTGAGGCCCACAAAGCCGCCAAATGACCGGCCCGGGCAGCGGGCGAAATCACCGAGGCGCCCTCCAGCCTCCCCTCAGCAGAGCATGAAGCCGCAGATTTTCCGTTCCGGTATTTCATCACGGAATCGGCACGCCTTTCTTTCCCTTCAAATTACGCAACAAATCACTGCATTTCTGTCCTCCCCCCTTTAAACTATACCACAATGTAGGCATTTGCGTGCCGGAAATTCAGAGAGGCGGCGCTTCGGCCGTCGATCTGCAATTAAAAAAGGGGGTTGGTTATGATTGAGAAAGACAATTACAATAAGCAATTTTTCAGGCTCATTGCCATTTGCATGATGATATCGTCCCTATTGGCCGGATCCGCTGTGGAGGCAACAGCCCTGGGGGTAACCGAGGTCCGCTGGGACGAGGCCAAAGGACGGCTCAATATCCGGGGCTACGGTGCCTCTGATTCCGAAAGTATCAGCGTCTGGGACGCCATGTCCGACTCTCTGCTGGGCGTCATACAGGCCGCAGATGACGGCGACTTCAGATTCCGTAGGCAAATCTTTGGCACGCCGCCTTGCCTGATCCGGATAGAATCTGATGTCGTGTATGTCGAAACCGGCTACACGCGGAACCCGCCCGATCTATGCTCGGCGTCGACGCCTGCCGATCCGGCAACCGATCCCACAGAGCCAACAACGGATCCGGCGCCCTCCTCTGGATCCCACGCCCGCAGAATTCCCGTATACGAAGGGACAAAGACCTGCCTAAAATGCCACCGGAAAGAGGCCGAAGAGGTCTACGGCTCCGTCCACTACCAGTGGAAAGGGAGCGCTGTGGATGCCGTCGGGCTGAGCGAAGACCCTGCCGGCAAGATGGGGGGCATTAACGATTTCTGCATCTACCCTGACATCAACTGGATCGGCAAACTGACCAACGTCGACGGCATTGAGGTGGATGGTGGGTGCGCCAAATGCCACGCTGGTCTCGGCGAGAAGCCCAATATGGAGACTTCTCTGGATCCGCTGGAAAACATCGACTGTCTGATCTGTCACTCGGACGACTACAAGCGGAGGGTGGAGAAGACGGCGGACGGAAGCTTCCGGTTTGTGCCAGATATGGAAAAAATGGCGGTCACCGTGACTCAGGCGGCGGCAAACGTAGGACTCCCCGGAAAAGACTCCTGTCTCAACTGTCATACCAAAGCCGGGGGAGGCAACAATTTCAAACGCGGAGACATCGAGGAGGCCCACCGTAATCCTTCGCGGAGCTTCGACGTCCACATGGCCTCGGCGGCCAGCGGCGGTGCCGGGCTCGACTGCCTCGACTGTCACGTCGCCGCCAACCACAAGATCGCCGGACGCGGGACTGACCTGAGACCACGAGAATCCGATAACGAGGTCAGCTGCACCCGATGTCACGGAGACAGCCCCCACGAACGCAGGGAAATCGACAAGCACACGGCGCGGGTCAACTGCACCGTATGCCACATCCCCCAATTTGCCAAGGTCGCTCCGACGGATATGAGAAGGGACTGGTCCCAACCGGGGGATCTGGTCGCCAGCACCGGCCTTTACGAACCGAACCATGAAAAGCGGCAGAACGTGACTCCCGAATACGCTTTTTTTAACGGCCAGTCCTATTTTTACCAATTCGGCGACGAGGCCGTGCCGGAGGCGAACGGTAAGGTGTTGATGTCCGGCCCCATGGGCGACGTCCGGGAACTTGGGGCCAAGATTCACGCCTTTAAGCGCCACGAAGCCTACCAGCCCATCGATCCCGAAACACGCCGCCTCCTTCCCCTCAAGATCGGGAAATTTTTTGAAAGCGGAAACCTGGACGAAGCGGTGCTGCTGGGCGTGGCCGGCGTCGGCTGGGAATACAATGGTCACAGCTTCTCCGAAACCGAGCGCTACATGGGCCTGTTTCACGAGGTGGCGCCCAAGGAAGAGGCCCTCTCCTGCGACAGCTGCCACAACAGCGGCACACGGATCGATTTTGCCAAACTCGGATACACCCCGAAAACGACCCTGAACGGCAGGCCCCTTTGCGCCAGCTGCCATGAAGAAGAATCCGAGGAGTGGTCGGGATCGGTCTACTTCAGCAACATACACGACAAGCATGTCCGAGATAAAAACCTCGACTGCGGCGTCTGCCACAATTTTTCAAGGGCCAATTAAGACGCGCTGTGCACCTTCAGCACCGGGCCCCCTCTCGGGGCCCGGCGTTTTTTTCGCCGGTACTTCAGGCATTCTCCAGTACCGCCGATCCCCTCGAGGGATGCAATTCGCCCTTCATCTCCACTGCCAATGCTGATATAGTCCGGGAATATGGAACACCAGTCGCCACATATGCCCGCAACAGCGGCCAAAAAGAATGAAAGAAGATGCCTTTCCTGCGGCACCAGCCGGAACATGGGCCGGAAGCGATACTGTTCGATCCCCTGCCGCCAGCGCCTGCGGCAGCGGCTGGACCAGCGCACCGGCCTGCTGCGGGCGCTCAACACCCGCTATGCCACCTTCTATTTCACGGACGCCGTCATCATCATGGACCTGATGCCTTACGGCGAGCAGAGGATTTTCAGCTTCATTTATCCCCGAACGCCGGACCGGGTGCCGGCCGAGGATTACAGCGACCTGGGGGACATTCTCGGCAATGCCTGGTGGACAGAGCAGCGGCGGACCCAGAGAAATTATCTGGCCGCCCGCCATGTGCTGGCGCAGTCGAACCTTCAGGATTCCTCCCTCCGGAAGGTCTCCCCCCTCGAGCGGCACATCCCGACCTTGAAAGGCAGGGCGCTGGTCTGCCTCGAACTGGGCGAGGCGGATCTGGCGAAGCCCGAACGTCGGGAGATCATCAAGCGCGCCTACCGCCGCCAGGTGATGCGCCACCATCCGGACCACGGCGGAAACAGCCGAGCATTCATCCGGGTCCAGCGTGCCTACGAAGCGCTCCTGGCCTGGGCCCGGAGCCCGAGCTTCGTCCGGCGGCGGGGCTTTCCCGACAAATGGTTCTACGACGGCGACCGGGGGAGCTGGGTCCAGCCGATCCCTGAACCCCCGTCTGCGTAGCCGGCGGGAAATCGCACTCGACCGACCCTCCCCCACTGGGGCGGCGCCCCCCAAAAAAAGACCGCCCGGTGCCACATCCTGCGGGCACCGGGCGGGAGAGCTGCAAGGCTCATGTCATCCTGCTACAGCGCGTCAATCCTCCTTCAGCTCCTGGATGCCGGCGTAGAAATCAAGGACATCGGGGTTCTTGAGGGCGTCCTTGTTGAGGACGGCCTGCCCCTGGATCGTCTTTTTCACGGCCAGCTCGACCTTTTTCATGTTGAGGGTGTAGGGCACATCCGGCACCTCGACGATCTTGGCGGGCACATGGCGCGGCGAGGCGTTGGTACGGATGGTGGCGCGGATCTTCTTCTGGAGTTCATCCGTCAGCGCATACCCCGGCATCATCTTGACAAAGAGGATGACCCGCACGTCGTTTTTCCATTCCTGGCCCACCACCAGGCTGTCCTCGATCTCATCGAGCATCTCCACCTGCCGGTAGATCTCCGCCGTACCAATGCGGACCCCGCCGGGGTTGAGGGTGGCGTCGGAGCGTCCGTAGATGGTCACGCCGCCGTGGTCGTTGATTTCGATATAGTCGCCGTGCCGCCAAATGCCCGGGTAGACGTCGAAATAGGCGTCGCGGTATTTCTTGCCGTCGGGGTCGTCCCAGAAATAGATGGGCATGGACGGCGCCGGGGCGGTGCAGACCAGCTCCCCCTGGCGCCCGACGACCGGCTGTCCATTCTCGTCAAAGGCCTCGACCTTCATGCCGAGCCCACGGCACTGCAGCTCGCCGGCGTAGACCGGGGCCATGGGGTTCCCCAGGGCAAAGCAGCCGTTGATGTCGGTGCCGCCCGAAATGGAGGCCAGCTGAATGTCCGGCTTGACGGACTGGTAGACGAATTCGAACCCTTCGATGGAGAGCGGTGATCCGGTGGAGAGCAGGGCCCGCAGCCCACTCAGGTCGAACTTCTCTCGGGGAATCAGGCCGGTGTTCATGAGCGCTGCGATATAGCCGGCGCTGGTGCCGAAGACCGTCATCTTCTCCTCCTCCGCCATCTGCCAGAGGGCCTCGGGGCCGGGGTGGAACGGGTTCCCGTCATAGAGCAGGAGGGTCGCGCCGACCGAGAGGGCGCAGGTCAGCCAGTTCCACATCATCCAGCCGCAGGTGGTGAAATAGAAGATATTGTCCTCGCGGCGCAGATTGGTGTGGAGCAAATGCTCCTTCATCTGCTGGAGGAGAATGCCGCCCGCCCCCTGGACCATGCATTTCGGGAGACCGGTGGTGCCGGAGGAATACATGATATACAGCGGGTGGTCGAAGGGGAGCTGGGCAAAAGGGATATCCCCCGCGGCGTCGGTCTGGAAATCACTGAAAAGCACGGCATCCGGCACACCGCTGACGTCCGGGGCATCGGTGGTGTAGGGCACCACCACGACCTTTTCCACCGTGCCGATCTGCTTCAGAATCTCGCTGATCCGCTCCAGGCTGTCGATCCGCTTCCCCTTGAAAAAATATCCATCGGCGGTGAAGAGGACCCTCGGCTTGATCTGACCGAAGCGGTCGAGGACGCCCTTGATGCCGAAGTCGGGGGAGCAGGAAGACCAAGTGGCGCCCAGGCTGGTCGCCGCCAGCATGGCGATGATGCTTTCGGGCATATTGGGCATGAAGCCGACAACCCGGTCCCCCGGCTGCAGCCCCATCGCCTTCAGGGATGCCGCCGTCCGCGCCACTTCCTGATACAGTTCTTTGTAGGAGAGGCGGCGCTGGACCTTGTCCTCCCCGCGGAAGACGATGGCGGGGCGGTCGTCCCGGTAGCGAAGGAGGTTCTCCGCAAAATTGAGCCGCGCCCCGGGAAACCACTTTGCCCCGGGCATGCGGATCGGGTCTTCGATGGCTTCATCGTAGGGGCGGGAGGCGATGACCCCGGCGAAATCCCACATTTCCGACCAGAAGTCGGCGATGTTGTCCACGGACCACTGCCATAATTCCGCATAACTGGTAAAATTTTTCTGGTATTTCTGGTTTACGCCGGTCATGAACCGGTGCATGTTCGAGTCCTGAATCTGCGCTTCGGATGGTTCCCATAAGAGTTTACCCATTAAGCCCCCTTGGTCGAATGTCAGTTCTATCCCAAAAACATAGGAATGGAAAGTTGAGGAAACAGCTCATCCCCGGTGCGCCATCCCCATGAACCGCACCACTGCGGCGGTCAACGCATCGGGCTTTTCGACGGCCATCATGTGGCCGGCGCCTTCGATGAGGGTGAACAACGCCCCCGGGATCTCCTGGTGGAGATATTCGCCATACTTCGGCGGCGTCATGCGGTCGTGGGTCGCGGAGACCACCAACGCCGGGCAGGCGATGCCGTGGATGCGGTCCATGGCATCGAAGCGGTCGCAGGCCCGATAATCCGCCTGGATCACCCCCGGGTCGTTGGCGAGCAGCTGCCGCCGGATCCCGCCGATGAGGGACGCGGGCGCCGCCGGGCCGAAAGACCAGCTGCAGACCGTCTCCACGGTCTCCTCGAAGGCATTCGAAAAGCCGGCGAGGATCTTCGGATGGACCCGGAGCCTTGCGCCGGTGCCCACGAGAACGACGGCGGAGAGCCACGCGGGTTTCATGAAGCCCAGGGTGAGGGCCACCGCCCCGCCGAGGGAATGGCCAGCAACCGCGGCCTTTTCAAGGCCCATCGACCGGACAAACCGGTCGATGATCCGGGCATAGGCCTCAACGCTGTCACACCCGGCGCCGGCGGAACGGCCATGGCCGGGAAGATCGGGCGTAAACACCCGGAGCTTCGGGTGCCGCCGCAGCGCCGCCGGCCAGTGGGTATGGTCTCCACCGGAGCCGTGGACCAGAACGAGGGCGGGCCCTGTTTCGGCGGGGCTCCGGTCAACGTACAGCGTATCGTCATCCATTACGGCGACGGGCATATGTGCGGCCCTCCTTCGGCAGTTCCGACGGCGAGCGCCCCTGCCTTTCCCGGGGGGCCGGCAGGGGCGAAAAGGCAAGCGGCATCCGCGGGACGCCGGATTTTTCTATTTGTCGTAGATCACCGCCAGGATGGTGGCGACGTCATCCTTGGCCGCAATAAAATGGGGGATGGTCGAGAGGTAATAGGCGCTGTCTCCGGGGGACAGCTCAAAATGATCCTCACCGATCTCCAGCACCACTTCTCCCTGCAGGACATAGATGAACTCTTCGCCGTCGTGCTGGGAGAGCTCCTTGTCCGGCTCGGCCTGCAGATGGACGATCAGGGGTTCCATGTTCCGGCCCTTCACCTCCGGTGCCAGCCCTTTGTAGGTGTAGATGTTCTTCTGTCCCTTGTGGGAGGTGGACCGGGCCACGGTCTTCTGATCCTGCCGCCGGGTGATGGCATAGGGCTTGTCGCCCTCGCCTGCCAGCACCTGGCCGAAGGCCGCGTCCAGGGACTTGGAGAGCTTGATCACCGTCCCCAGTTGGGGATAGATCTCCTGGCGTTCGATCCTCGAGAGAAAGTCGGCGTCAAACCCAGTCCGGCCCGAGAGCTCCTCCAGGGAAATCCCCTTCTCCTCCCTCAGGGACTTCAGCCGCTTCCCGATCTCCTCGATTCCGCTCTGTCCGGATTCGGCGATATCCCCGGTCAAATCTTCAAAATAGTCCACGTTGATATGAGGTGGCTGTTCTTGCGATGTCATAATCTTCACTCCCTCGTGTGTTAGGTGGCCGGTGCAATGCCAACCGGCGGATATCAGGGGCCCGCAGGCCCCCTGCGCTCCACGAAGCCGGCTCCGGCGGCCTTCGGCCGCAGGCGCCGGGGGGAATATACCAGATCATTTCTGAAAGATAAATCCCGGATTAACCTGCGGGCCGGTACTGCTCCGGCAGGACCGCCTTCTCCCCCCATTCCTTGGGGAGCTTCTGGCCCGGGTCCTCTCCGAGCTTGGCCTTGACCTTGGGCAGCCCCGGCCTGGCGAACTCCGGATGGCCCTCGGTGAGGGTGCGGCCGTTGAGGATCGCCTCGGAGCGCAGGCGACGGCCGATGGTCCGCTCGAGCTGTTTCCCGATCCAGAGGACCCGGTCCACATCCCAGCCGTGCTCGATGCCCATCTCGTCGATCTGCACCAGGGTGTCCTCCAGGGTCACCAGCCCGACATAGCGGGGGTCCTCGTAATAGTAGTCGCCCGTGCCTTTGACCGGGCAGTCGTCAAGGAAGTTGGCCGGCTGGCCGCCCAGCCCGCCCAGGGTCGCCTCGAAATTGGTGATCCCGGCCTGGAGCGCCGCCAGAACCGATGCTGCAGCCACCCGTTTGGTCTCGTGGAAATGGGCGATATGGAGCCGCGTATCGGGGATCTCGTCGAGGATCATGGAGAAGTAGCGGTAGACATCCGGCGCGGAGGCGCTGCCGTCGTGATCGGCGTGTTCGACGTCGTGGGCCCCGATCTCCAGCCAGCGCTTGGTAAACTCCACGGCGTCCTTCATGTCGGTGGCGCCGCCGATGGGGCTGCCCCAAATGGTGCTGACGGTGCCGCACATCTTGATGCCGGCATCCGTGCATTTCTGGATGCACCGCTCCGCTTCTTTCCAGTAGTTCGGCAGGCTCGTGCCGGAGTTGGCAAAATGGTGCTCCTCCTCGGTGGAGACCATCATCAGGACGCGGTCGGGGCCGATGCCCTTCTCTTTGAGTTCTATGGCCCGGTCGACGGCGCCCTCGCGGATGGTGATGCAGGTCAGGCAGATGTCGTCGTAGTTGAT
>CAJXSB010000004.1 GCA_913060435.1 uncultured Desulfococcus sp. | reverse complement strand
ATCCTGGTCTTCGTGGGCGGTGTCATTCCGCCCAAGGACTATCCCTTTCTGGAAGAACACGGGGTTGCCGGAGTGTTTGGACCCGGCACCCCGATCACCGACTCGGCCAACAAGATCCTGAAAGCACTGGGGGTCTGATGGTGCCAGCCACCGCCGCAGACTATGCCGCAGGCGTCCTGAAAGGGGATCGCCGGGCGCTTGCCAAAACCATCACCCTGATCGAAAGCGCCCTCGACGGCCACCGCGAGCTGGCCCGCATCGTCCTGGACCAGCTCCTGCCCCATGCGGGAGGCGCCATTCGGCTGGGCATCACCGGCGTTCCCGGTGTGGGCAAGAGCACCTTCATCGAGAGCCTCGGCATGGCCCTGATCGGCCGCGGCCACAAGGTGGCCGTGCTGGCCGTGGACCCCAGCTCCACACGCAGTGGCGGCAGCATCATGGCCGACAAGACGCGCATGGAGCAGCTTGCGGTCCAGCCCGCGGCCTATATCCGGCCCAGCCCCTCGGGAGGCACCCTGGGGGGCGTGGCCCGGAAGACCCGGGAGAGCATGCTCGTGTGCGAGGCCGCCGGGTTCGACGTGGTCATCATCGAGACCGTGGGGGTGGGCCAGTCGGAGACCACCGTAGCCTCCATGGTCGACTTCTTCCTGGTCCTGATGATCGCCGGCGCCGGGGACGAACTCCAGGGGATCAAGAAAGGGGTGCTGGAGGTGGCCGACGCCATCGCCATCAACAAGGCGGACGGCGACAACGTGATGCGCGCGGAGATGGCCCGGAAGGAATACGAGGCCGCCCTCCACCTGCTCATGCCCGAGAGCCCCAACTGGTCGCCGCCGGTCCTCACCTGCAGCGCCCTGAACATGACGGGGATCGACAAGATCTGGGAGACCATCCTGTCGCACCGCGACAAGCTGACGGCCAGCGGCGAGCTGCCCGCCAGGCGGAAGAAGCAGGCCCTGGAGTGGATGTCCTTCATGCTGGACGAGGGCCTGCGGCAGTGGTTCTTCAACGACCCCGAGGTCAAAGAAACCCTTCCCCGGCTCCGGAGGGAGGTGGAGGTTGGGGAATTGTCGCCGACCGCTGCCGCGGCAAAACTCTTGGAGAGATTGAGGGGCTGAGGGCCCAGGGCGCACTCCCCTGGGCCCTCAGCCCTTCACCCTAACGACTCAACCCGCAACCCGAACGCAAACTTTACATAAGAACAAGATACAATCAAATAACTCCGATATTAACTCCGACGGAAAGGATGGGAAGATGGGAAATGTTGCAGACAAGATTCAAGATCTTAAGGATCGAAAAGCCAAGCTGCTGGAGATGGGCGGCGAGAAGGCGGTGGCCAAGCACAAGGAGAAGGGCAAGCTGACCGCCAGGGAGCGGCTGGACCTTTTCTTCGATGCGGGAACCTTCCGCGAGGTCGACGCCTTCGTCACCCACCGCTGCAGCAATTTCGGCATGGAGAAGGTCGAGATCCCGTCCGACGGCGTGGTGACCGGCTACGGCAAGGTGGACGGCCGGACGGTCTTCGCCTTTGCCCAGGACTTCACCTCCCGGGCCGGCAGCCTGGGCGAGATGCACGCCAAGAAGATCTGCAAGGTGATGGACATGGCCCTCAAGGCCGGCGCGCCTTTCGTGGGCTTCAACGACTCGGGCGGCGCCCGGATCCAGGAGGGCGTCGACGCCCTGTCCGGCTTCGGCCAGATCTTCTACCGGAACTCCATCTCCTCCGGCGTCATTCCCCAGATTTCGGCCATCATGGGCACCACGGCAGGCGGTGCGGTCTATTCGCCGGCCATGACCGACTACATCTTCATGGTCAAGAACACCAGCTTCATGTTCATCACCGGGCCCCAGGTCATCAAGGCCGTCACCGGCGAGGAGATCAGCTTCGAGGACCTGGGCGGCGCCAGCGCCCACAACGAGAAGAGCGGCGTCTCCCACTTCGCCTGCGAGTCCGAAGAGGACGCCATCGACAAGATCAAGAAGCTCCTCTCCTTCCTCCCGTCCAACAACATGGAGGATCCGCCCATCGTGGCCACCGGCGACAGCCCGGACCGCGCAAATCCGGACCTGGACACGATCATCCCCGACAACCCCAACCAGTCCTACGACATGCGGGACGTCATCGCCGGGATCGTGGACAACGGCGACTTTTTCGAGCCCCATGAGCTCTACGCCCCCAACATCCTCATCGGCTTCGCCCGCCTCAACGGCCGGAGCATCGGCATCATCGCCAACCAGCCGGCCTACATGGGCGGCGCCCTCGACATCAACGCCTCGGACAAGGCCTCCCGGTTCATCCGGTTCTGCGACGCCTTCAACATCCCGATGCTGACCATCGCGGACGTGCCCGGCTACCTGCCCGGCTCGGACCAGGAGTGGGGCGGCATCATCCGCCACGGCGCCAAGCTGCTCTGGACCTACTCCGAGGCCACGGTGCCCAAGCTGCTCCTGGTGACCCGCAAGGACTACGGCGGATCCTACCTCGCCATGTGCTCCAAGGACCTGGGCGCCGACATGGCCTTTGCCTGGCCCACCGCCGAGATCGCGGTCATGGGCGCCGCAGGCGCGGCCAACATCATCCACGCCAGGGAGATCAAGGCTGCCGAGGATCCGGGCGCCAAGCGCAAGGAGAAGATCCAGGAGTACGAAGACCTCTTCTCCAACCCCTACCGCGCGGCGGAGCGGGGATACATCGACGACATCATCATCCCCAGCGAGACCCGGCCCCGGCTCATCGACGCCCTGGAGGCCCTGAGCAGCAAACGCGAGCTGCGGCCGCCCAAGAAGCACGGCAACATCCCGCTGTAAGAGGGCAGCCCCAACCGGAACCGAAACGAAGGAGTCGGCATGAAAGAGAAAGACCTGAACAGGAAGAAGATGGCCGCCGCCCTGTCGGCCGTAGCGGCGTACATCAAGAGCGGCGAGGAGATGGCGGCCATGCAGGCGCCCGCGGAAGCACCCGCCGCGCCCGAGCCACCGGCCCCCATGCCCTCCCTGTGGGGCATCAGCGGCCGCCAGGACATGATGCAGATGCGCAACATGATGCAGATGAAGGCGTTCCAGGTAAAAGCAAGATAGGATATCCCGGATCGAGGGGCATCCGCGGAAACCCGGCGCCCCCGGCCCCCAAGAAAACAGCCCGAGCCCCGAAGGCACCCAGCGCCCTCGGCCCTCGGCCCTAATAAAAAAAACACCAACGGGAGAATACACATGAGCGATCAAGTCAAAATGACCGAAATGAACTACAGCCCGGACCGCCCGAAGGCGGAGAATCCCATCAAAATCATGGACCTGTCCCTGCGCGACGGCCACCAGTCCCTCTTCGCCACGCGCGGCCGGACCGAGGACATGATCCCCGTTGCCGAGCTGATGGACGAGGTCGGCTTCTGGGCGATCGAGACCTGGGGCGGCGCCACCTTCGACACCATGCACCGGTTCCTGAACGAGGATCCGTGGCAGCGGCTCCGGACCCTGAAGCGCTACATCAAGAAGACCCCGTTCTCCATGCTGCTCCGGGCCCAGAACCTGGTGGGCTACCGCAACTACGCCGACGACCTGGCCGAGGTCTTCGTGGATCGGGCCGCCGAGAACGGCATGGACGTCTTCCGGACCTTCGACGCCCTCAACGACTACCGCAATTTCGAGACGGTGGTGAAGGGGATCAAGAAGGCCGGCAAGCATTTCCAGGGCTGCATCTGCTACACCATGACCGAGCCCCGGCTGGGCGGCGAGATCTACAACCTCGACTACTACGTCAACAAGGCCAAGGACCTGGAGTCCATGGGCGCCGACTCCATCTGCATCAAGGACATGGCCGGCCTCATCGCCCCCTATGACGCCTACAACCTGATCAAGGCCCTCAAGGCGGCCGTCAAACCGCCCATCCACCTCCACAGCCACTTCACCTCGGGCATGTCGCCCATGAGCCACCTCAAGGCCATCGAGGCCGGCGTCGACATCATTGACACCTGCATGACCCCCTACGCCTACCGCACCTCCCATGCGGCCGTGGAGCCCCTGGTCATGGCGCTCCTGGGCACCAACCGCGACACCGGCTTCGACATCAAGCACCTGGCCAGGATCAACGAGATCCTGGAGAAGGAGATTATGCCGAAATACAAGCACCTCCTGGACGACAGCAAGATGTCCATCATCGACATCAACGTCCTGCTCCACCAGACCCCGGGCGGGATGCTCTCCAACCTCGTCAACCAGCTCCGGGAGATGGACGCCCTCGACAAGATCGACCAGGTCTACAAGGAGCTGCCCCGGGTCCGCAAGGAGCTGGGGGCCATCCCGCTGGTCACCCCCACCAGCCAGATCGTCGGCATCCAGACCGTCAACAACGTGCTCTTCGACGACGAGGACGAGCGCTACAAGATGATCACGGCCCAGGTCAAGGACCTCTGCTACGGCCTCTATGGCAAGACCGCCATCCCCATCGACCCCGAGGTCCAGAAGAAGGCCCTCAAGGGCTACTCCCGGGGCGAGGAGCCGATCACCTGCCGCCCGGCCGAGGTGCTGGAGCCCGAGCTGGAAAAGGCCAAGGAGGAGATCGGCGACCTGGCCAAGGACATCGACGACCAGGTCCTCTATGCCATCTACCCCGTCACCGGCAAGAAGTTCCTCAAGTGGAAATACGGTGTTGAAGCCCCGCCCAAGGAGGTACTGCCCCGGACCCTCGAGGACGTGAAGAAGCAGGATGAGCTGATCAAGAAGGCCAAGGCCGGCCTCCTGGTGGAAAAAGAGCCGGAAAAGGAAATCCCGGAAAAGGGCGAGGCCACCCGCCAGTTCAACGTCTTCGTGGACGGCGACTACTTCGCCGTCGAGGTGGACGAGCCCGGCGGCGCCCCGGTGATCGCCTACCAGGCCCCGGCCGCCGCTCCGGCAGCACCGGCGGCTCCGGCAGCCCCTGCCGCCCCGGCAGCCCCGGCAGCGCCCAAGCCCGCTGCTCCGAAAGCCCCTGCAGCGCCGGCCAAACCGGCGCCGGCAGCACCCAAGGCTGCGGCCGCCGCGCCCGCACCGGCACCGGCGGCAGCTGCGGATGTCGACGGCACGCCGCTGGCGGCGCCCATGCCCGGCATGGTCGTCTCCTATGCCAAGAATGTCGGCGACGCCGTCAAAAAGGGCGACACCGTGGTCATCCTGGAGGCGATGAAGATGGAAAATGCCCTGCCGGCGCCCTGCGACGGCACCATCAAGGCCGTCAACTTCTCCAGCGGCGATTCGGTCGCCAAAGGCGCGGTCCTCTGCGTGATCGGCTAATGCCCCTCATGTGATCTGCAGGGCGCCGGCCCGGCGCCCTGCAGCACAGCCCCCCAAACCCGACAGACAAGAAAGCAGGGAAAACATGAAGATCCACGAATACCAAGCCAAAGAACTGTTCAGAAAACACGGCGTTGCGGTGCCCGACGGCGGCGTCGCCTTCTCCGTTGACGAAGCCAAGGCGGTGGCGGACAAGCTCGGCGAATTTCCGGTGGTGGTCAAGGCCCAGATCCATGCCGGCGGCCGGGGCAAGGGCGGCGGCGTCAAGGTGGCCAAGGACGCGGCGGACTTCGATCAATACGCGAACGAGATCCTGGGCATGACCCTGGTGACCAAGCAGACCGGCCCCGAGGGCAAACTCGTGAAGAAGCTCCTCATCGAGCAGGGCCTCAACATCGCCAAGGAACTCTACCTCAGCATCCTGCCCGACCGCGCCACGGCCAAGATGATCATCATGGCCAGCGAGGCCGGCGGCATGGACATCGAAGAGGTGGCCGAAAAGACGCCGGAAAAGATCATCAAGGTCTACGTGGACCCGCTGCTGGGCCTGATGCCCTACCATCTCCGGTCCGCGGCCTTCGGCCTCAACATCCCCAAAGAGGCCATGAAGTCCTTCACGACCCTCTTGAAAAACCTCTACAACCTGGCGGTGAGCTACGACTGCTCCATGGTCGAAATCAACCCCCTGGTCCTGACGGCGGAAAACGAGGTCATCGCCCTCGACGCCAAGATGGACTTTGACGACAACGCCCTCTACCGCCACAAGGACGTCGCCGAGTACCGCGACCTCGACGAAGAGGATCCCACCGAGGTCGAAGCCTCCCAATACCAGCTCAACTACATCCACCTCGGCGGCGGCGGCAACGTCGGCAACATGGTCAACGGCGCCGGACTGGCCATGGCCACCATGGACTGCATCAAGTTCGCCGGCGGCAATCCCGTCAACTTCCTGGACGTGGGCGGCGGCGCCAGCGCGGAGCAGATCGAAAACGGCTTCCGGATCCTCCAGAGCGACCCCAACGTCAAGGCGATCCTCATCAACATCTTCGGCGGCATCCTCCGGTGCGACCGGCTGGCCAACGGCGTGGTCCAGGCGGCCAAAAAGGTCGGCATGAAGGTGCCGGTCATCATCCGCATGGAGGGCACCAACCTCGAGGAGGGCCGGAAGATCCTGGCGGATTCGGGCCTCTCGCTCATCAACGCGGCGGACCTCAAGGACGCCGCCCAGAAGCTGACAGAAGCCATCCAGTAAGCAACCACCACCGCAAGCCAGTGAGGACACCACAGTGAGTATACTCGTCAATAAAGACACGAAACTTTTGGTACAGGGGATCACGGGTAAAGAAGGCCAGTTCCACACCCGCGCGTGCGTTGAATACGGGACCAATGTCGTGGCCGGCGTCACGCCGGGCAAGGGCGGCATGATGATGGATGACGTCCCGGTCTTCAACTCTGTCAAGGATGCCGTCGTCAAAACCGGCGCCAACGCCAGCATGATCTTCGTGCCGCCCCCCTTTGCGGCCGACGCCATCATGGAAGCCGCCGACGCCGAGGTGCCCCTGATCGTCTGCATCACCGAGGGCATCCCGGTCATGGACATGATGAAGGTCAAGAACTACATCCAGGGCAAGCCGGTCCGCCTCATCGGCCCCAACTGCCCCGGCATCATCACCCCCGGGGAGTGCAAGATCGGCATCATGCCCGGCAAGATCCACGAGCCCGGAAGGATCGGCGTGGTCTCCCGCTCCGGCACCCTGACCTATGAGGCCGTCCACGCCCTCACCCTCGCGGGCCTGGGCCAGACCACCTGCATCGGCATCGGCGGCGACCCCGTCAACGGCACCAACTTCATCGACTGCCTCAGCCGGTTCCAGGCCGACGACGCCACCGAGGGCATCGTCATGATCGGTGAAATCGGCGGCAACGCCGAAGAGGATGCGGCCGAATACATCAAGGCCAACGTCACCAAGCCGGTGGTCGGCTTCATCGCCGGCCTGACCGCGCCTCCGGGCCGCCGCATGGGCCATGCCGGCGCCATCATCAGCGGCAGCAGCGGCACCGGCCAGAGCAAGGTCGAAGCCATGAAGGCCAACGGCATCAACGTCTGTGAAAACCTCGCCTACCTGGGCGACGTCTGCGCGGAAACCTTCAAATAGCAGCACCCAGGGTCCGCCCCGCTCCGGCGCCGAAGCCGGGGCGGGGCGACTCCCTTCCCCGCCCGCACCACGCCGCACCTGTTGACTTTTTCCATGGATGTTTCATACAGGTTCGGATTCGTTCTCACCCAGGACATTCGCATCGTTGACTTTTTCCATGGATGTTCTATATCCTGGGCTCAACATTCGGAGTTTCATCCGGCGGCGTTCTCCGGGTCCGGTTTCCGCCCCACGCCGCTTCGCTTAAGTCCCGCTAGGATTTGCTCCGGGCGGCCCGGAAACTCGCTTCGCTCAGACAGTCCGGGCCGCTGTTCCTCCGCTGCATCCAAGCGGGACTAAAGCTCGCGGCTCACGGGGCGGAAACCGGACCCGGAGAACACCTCATATCCATCGCAGGAACGAATCTCGAACGTGGCGTCTCAGGCAGCGACGGGCCGCGATGCGAGGCAGATGCACGCTATTTCGCCGCCCGAGGAAAGGATTTGGACACCAATGCATGAAATGGGAATCGCCATGCAGGTCGTGGAGATCGCCGCGGCATCCATTCCGCCGGAGATGGCCGGCAGCCGGGTCGAACGGGTCAACCTGAAGGTGGGAAAGCTTGCGGCGGTGGTGCCGGACAGCCTCCGGTTCTGCTACGATGTCGTCATCCGCGACACCCCCCTGGCGGGCTCCGTCCTCCACATACAGGAGATCCCGGTGACGGCCGAATGCGGCGACTGCGGCCACAGCTGGACTGCAGACCGCCCGGAGTTCCGCTGCGGCGCCTGCGGCTCCGGCAACGTCCGGATCGTCTCCGGCCAGGAGCTCGAGATCATCTCCATCGACATTGAAGACCCCTGAGAACTTGTTTGCGGCATCACAACCACCAACAGAAGGAAATCCCCATGGAAGTAAAAGTCGTTCGAAAGGTCCTGGACGTCAATGATACCAACGCGCAGCGGAACCGGCTGCGCTTCGCCGAAAAAAAGGTCTTCGTGCTCAATGTCATGAGTTCGCCCGGCTCGGGCAAGACAACGCTGCTCCAGAAGACCCTGGCGGAGATCATGCCCGACATCCGCACCGGCGTCATCGTCGGGGACATCTGCACCTCCAACGACGCCGACCGCCTGTCGGCCGCCGGCGTCCCCGTGGTCCAGGTCAACACCGATGAATTCGGCGGCGACTGCCACCTGGCCGCCCACGTCATCGAGAAGGCGGCGGAGAATTTCGACCTCGACGCCCTCGACCTCCTCATCGTGGAGAACGTCGGCAACCTGGTCTGCCCGGCCGAGTTCGACATCGGCGAAAACGCCCGGGCCGTCGTCCTCAGCGTCACCGAAGGGGAGGACAAGCCCATCAAGTACCCCCTCATGTTCCGGGAGTCGGACGCCGCCGTCCTCAACAAGACGGACCTCCTCCCCTACCTCGACTACGACCGCGACGCCGCCGTCGACTACATCCACCAGGTCCACCCCGGCATGCCGGTGTTTGAGCTCTCCGCCAAAACAGGGGAAGGATTGGCTGCATGGGTGGACTGGATCAGGGGGAAGGTTCGGGGAAAGGGATGATCAGGGCCGAGGGCCCTATCCCTAAAGACTCTGCGCCAGGATCTCCTCCAGCTCCCGAAGCGCCCCGGAGTAGAAATGGTCCGTCTCCGCAATCAGCTCGCAGCGGGCGCGGGGGCTCCAGTGGCGGGCCATCTGGCGGATGCGGGCGGCGTCGCCGAACTCGTCGTCGTCGCCGCCGATGACCAGGGTGAGGCAGGGGATGGCGGCGACGTCGGCAAAGTCGAGGAAATTGACCGGCGGCGACACCATGACCATCCGTTCGATGCCGGCGCATCCGGTGTGGGCATTGACCCAGGCCCCGAAGGAATAGCCGGCGAGGTCGATCTCCCGGACGCCTTCGTCCATCAGGAAGGCGCACGCGGCGCGGACGTCCTCCCGCTCGCCGACGCCGTTGTCATGGCTGCCGCCGCTGTCGCCGGTCCCCCGGAAATTGAACCGGAGGGTCGCATACCCCTTGCGCTGGTAGGCCATGGCCAGGGTCTCCACGACAATGTTGTTCATGTCCCCGCCATAGAGGGGATGCGGATGGGTGATGACGGCACCCTTCTCGCCGCCGGGGTGGTAGAGCCCCTTCAGGCGGAAGCCGCCGGAGGGAAAGAAGATCGTATTTTCCATGGATTGCCCCCTTTATGTCGGCGGCACGGCCGCCATGTTCAACGCTTTTTTCGCCGCCGGCGTCGGCGCTTTCTCGATTTGCCGGACTTGCGGGCCTTCCGGAGCCCTTCGAGCACCGCCAGGATCTCTTCGCCAAAGGCTTCACGCTGCCACGCCTTCAGTTCTTCGACGCCCGAAAGCGCGGCCATGTCGTGGGGATTGACCACCGACAGGTTCGTGAGCAGGGCCTTGTTGCAGATCAGGGTGGGGTCGATCTCCAGGTCGGCCGCCTTGTCGTCGCGCCAGGATTTGAGGATGCTGATCCGCTCGGGAACACGGGGGGAGAGCACCGGCGACTTTTTGCGGGGATAGTCGGGAAGCGCTTCCTCGGGCAGATCCATGGCGGTCGAAACCCGCTGCACCACCGCATCCCCGTACATCTCCAGCTGCTTCCGGCTCAGGCCGCGGGCCCGCTCCAGCTGGGCCCTGGAGGTCGGCCGCGCCTTGACGATCCTCATAATGCTGTCGTTGCCGAAGACCTTGAACAGCGGCCGGTCCTTCTTCTGGGCAATCTCCCGCCGGAGCTGCAGCAGCGCTTCGAGCACCGCCAGACTCCTGGGGCGGAGACGCCCGGCGCCCTTGAAGCGCAGGAAGAGCGGATCCCCGTTTTCCGGGAGGGCCCGCACCTGGCTGAGCAGCCGGCACTCCTCGAGGACCCAGGGGAGGCGCCCCTTTTCCGCCAGGGCGGCCCAGAGGCGCTCGGCCAGGGGGATGAGATAGCGGGTGTCCGAGGCGGCATAGGCCAGCATCTCGGGGGGCAGCGGGCGCCGGGACCAGTTCTTCTTCTGGAATTTCTTGTCGAGGACGACGTCGAACTGGGAGCGGAGGACCGCCTCCAGCCCGCTCTCCTGGAATCCCAGGAACCGGCAGGCGATCTGGGTGTCGAAAAGATTCTGGATCTCGATGCCGAAATCCCGGTGGAGGGACCGGACGTCATAGTCCGCACCGTGGAAGATTTTCCGGATGCCGGGATCGGCAAAGACGGGCCGAAGCGCGGAAAGGTCGTCCACGGCCAGGGGATCGACAATGGCGACATCGTCGCCGGCGGTCATCTGGATCAGGCAGACCTTTTCCCGGAAATGGTACATGGAATCCGCCTCGAGGTCCACGGCAAGGTCGGGCCCGTCCCCGATGGTACCGATGAAGTCCTCGAGCGCCAAGGGATCGGCGACCAGGCGGTACTCCGTTGCGAGGGCAGTCCCCGAGGGAGCGGCGGCATCCGCCGCCGGTGCTGTACTGGATATGTTCTGGGTCTCCATAGACATGGTCTGGATGTTTCAACCTTCCTTTTTTAAAATATGATTATAAACAATACCATAAAACCTTTTGAAAAAAAACCATCCCGACGCCCCGCCGTCCCGCGGCGGCGGCGGATGCCGCCCGCGCACTTTTTCCTTGACCCCGATTGGGTTTTCTCTTAGTTTTCAAGTTTCATATATTTCCGGCGGGGTTACACTTCTTCTCGGCCATCATCCATAACCGACCATAACCAGCTTTTCCAGGTGAACATAATGATTCATATCACACTTCCCGATGGAAGCACCAAAACGTTTGACGACACGCCCACGGGCGTCGACGTGGCACAGAGCATCTCCGAAGGATTCGCCCGGAGCTGCGTCGCCATGGAGATCAACGGCCAGATGCGCGACCTCTACCAGAAGATCCCCGAGGATGCGGCGGTCCGCCTCATCACCACCAAGGACCCCGAGGCCCTGGAGATTCTCCGGCACAGCGCCGCCCACGTCATGGCCCAGGCCGTCCTTCGGATCTACAAGGACGCCCACCTGACCATCGGCCCGGTGGTGGAGGACGGCTTCTACTACGACATCGACATGGGGCCGCTGTCGGAGGACGACTTCCCCAAAATCGAAGCCGAGATGCGCAAGATCGTGAAAGCGAAGCTGCCCATCCGTCGGAAGACCGTCTCCAAGTCCGACGCCCTGGCATTCTACCAGGACGAGCCCTACAAGCTGGAAATGATCGAAGACCTCCCGGACGGGACCATCTCCTTCTACGAGCAGGGCGAGTTCACCGACCTCTGCCGGGGGCCCCACCTGCCCCACACCGGCTTCGTCAAGGCCTTCAAGCTGATGAAGACCTCCGGGGCCTACTGGCGCGCCGACCAGAACAACGCCCAGCTCCAGCGGATCTACGGCACCGCCTTCTTCGACAAGAAGGAGCTGAAGCAGCATCTTGCCTTCCTCGAGGAGGCCCGCAAGCGGAACCACCGGAAGCTCGGCGAACGCCTCGACCTGTTCAGCTTCCACGATGAAGCGCCGGGCATGCCCTTCTTCCACGCCAAGGGGATGATCATCTGGAACACCCTGCTGGCGTACTGGCGGGAAGCCCACCGCCGCGCCGGGTACGTGGAGACCAAGACCCCCATCATGCTCAACCGCTCCCTCTGGGAGCGGAGCGGGCACTGGGAGAACTACCGCGAAAACATGTACACCTCGAGCATCGACGAGATGGACTACGCCATCAAGCCCATGAACTGCCCGGGCGGCATGCTGCTCTATGCCAGCAAGCCCCACTCCTACCGGGAGCTCCCCCTGCGTCAGGCCGAGATCGGCCTGGTCCACCGCCACGAGATGAGCGGGGTGCTCTCGGGGCTCTTCCGCGTCCGGGCCTTTCACCAGGACGACGCCCACATCTTCATGACCCCCGACCAGATCGAAGGGGAGATCCTGGGGGTGCTCCGGCTGGTCGAGGAGATCTACAGCACCTTCGGACTCGGGTTCCACCTCGAGCTCTCCACCCGGCCGGAGAAGTCCATCGGCACCGACGAACAATGGGCCCAGGCCACGGACGGTCTCCGGAAGGCCCTGGACGCCTACGGCCGGGAGTATAAGATCAACGAAGGGGACGGCGCCTTCTACGGCCCCAAGATCGACGTCCATATCAAGGACGCCCTGGGGAGAACCTGGCAGTGCGGCACCGTCCAGCTGGACATGTCCCTGCCCGAGCGCTTCGACCTGAACTATGTGGGCCAGGACAATGAAAAGCACCGGCCCATCATGATCCACCGGGTGATATACGGGTCCATCGAGCGGTTTTTCGGCATCCTGACCGAGCATTTCGGCGGCAAGTTTCCCCTGTGGCTCGCGCCGGTCCAGGCCCGGCTCCTGCCCATCAACGACGAGCTGGCCCCCTATGCCAACGAGGTGAAGGCCTTTCTCGAGGCGGGCGGCCTGCGGGTGGAGACCGACGACCGGACCGAAAGCCTCAACCGGAAGATCCGCGAGGCCCAGCTCGAGTACGTTCCCCTGATCCTGACCATCGGCGCCAAGGAGAAGGCGGCCGGCACCCTCTCTGTCCGGACCCTGGACGGGGCCGTGCAATACGGCGTCCCCCAGGACGACTTCCTCGCCCGGACCCTGGCGCACATCCGGGACAGGCGGCCGGACCTGGAGATCCTCAAGGACTGAGGCCTGGTGCCGGCCTTGATGCCGGACAACCCCGGACGAGACGCCGAGAAACGGACCGATGCCATGACCTTCAAGCGTGCCCTTTTCCACTGGCTCCCGGTGGGGGCCTACTGCCTCCTGATCTTCATCCAGTCCTCCCTGCCCTCGCCGGTCAGCACCCGGGCGGTGCCCCTGGGGGACAAGCTCCTCCACCTGGCGGGGTACGCCCTGCTGGGCGCCCTCTTCTTCCAGGCGCTGCGGGCCTCCCGCCCCACCGCCCCCCGCCGCGTCATCTGGCGGCTGTCGGCCCTGGCCGCCGCCCTGTACGGGGCCACGGACGAGCTCCACCAGGCCTTTGTGCCCACCCGGAGCGGCGACCTGCTCGACCTCGCGGCGGACGCGGTCGGCGCGCTGCTCGGCGCCGGTCTTGCGGCATGGATCGCCGCCCGCACCGCCCGGCCGACCCGGGGAAATCACAGATTGACAAATCTCCGAAGTTCCTATAAATAGGCAATTTGACACTTACCGATGGCGCAACAACCATCCAACGTCTGAAGGAGATAATTACGCATGGACGCACAAAACACCATCGTCATCAATGGGAATGAGCTTCCTTTCACTCCCGGAGAGACCATCCTTCAGGTGGCCCAGCGGAACAGCATCCCTATCCCGACCCTCTGTCACCTGAAAAACGCGACGCCCACCGGCCAGTGCCGGATCTGCGTCGTCGAAGTCAAAGGCGCCCGCAGTCTGGTGGCTTCCTGTGCCGCCCCGGCAGCCAAGGGCATGGTGGTTCTGACCGAGTCGCCCAAGGTCATCGAAGCCCGGCGGCTGGTCCTTCAACTGATGCTCTCCTCCGGCAACCACAACTGCGCGGTCCGGGTTTCCGATGACCAGGAATGGAGCCGTTTCCAGCTCGACGTCAACCAATACGACCAGAGCAACGAACTCTGCCCGGTATGGGGGGACTGCGAACTGCAGCACCTCGCCTACCAGTACCAGGTATCGGCGGAACGCTTCCCGAGGACCGATGTGCCCTATCCCATGGAGGACATCAATCCGTTCATTGTCCGGGACTTCTCCCGGTGCATCAAGTGCGGCCGGTGCGTCCAGGCATGCAACGACGTCCAGGTCAACAACGCCATCAGCTTCGGATACCGGGGCACGGACACCAAGATCATCGCCGCCGAGGACAAACCCCTCAAGAACTCCGAATGCGTCTTCTGCGGGGAGTGCGTCCAGGCATGCCCGGTGGGCGCCCTGGTGGAGAAGAACGCCCGATACCGGGTCCGCCCCTGGGAGACGAAGCAGGTCCGCACCACCTGCAGCTACTGCGGCGTCGGATGCCAGCTGAACCTCCACGTCAAGGAGGGGAAGGTGGTCAAGGTCACCGGTGTCGAGGATGTGGCCCCCAACTACGGCAGCCTCTGCGTCAAGGGAAGATTCGGCTTCGACTTCATCAACTCCGAGGAGCGCCTCACCACGCCGCTCATCAAGGAGGACGGCGAATTCCGGAAGGCATCCTGGGAGGAGGCCCTCAGCCTTACGGCGGAGAAGCTCGGCGCCATCAAGCAGACGGACGGCCCCGACGCCATCGGCGTCCTGACCTCGGCCCGCGTCTCCAACGAAGACAACTACGTGGCGAACAAATTCGCCCGGGCGGTCCTGAAGACCAACAATATCGACCATTGCGCCCGTCTCTGACATAGCTCCACCGTGGCCGGTCTGGCCGCAGCATTCGGAAGTGGCGCAATGACGAACACCATCGGCGACCTGGAAGAGGCCGATGTCATCCTGATCACCGGGTCCAATACCTCGGAGAACCACCCGGTCATCTCCTCCTACATCAAGCGGGCCGTCAAATTCAACGGCACCCAGCTCATCGTCGTCGACCCCAGGCGGATCAAGATGACGACCTTCGCCTCCCATTGGCTCCGCCAGAACCTGGGCACCGACGTCGCGTGGATCAACGGCCTGATGCATGTCATCATCCAGGAGGAGCTCCACGACAAGGCCTTCATCGACAGCCGCACCAAGGGTTTTGAAGAGCTCAAGGCGATGGTCGAGAAATTCACGCCGGAATATGTCGAGGAGATCACCGGCATCCCGGCCCAGCAGCTCATCGACGCAGCCCGGCTCTATGCCGGCGCGAAGAACGCCGCCATCGTCTACTGCATGGGCATCACCCAGCATATCTCGGGGACGGACAACGTCAAGTCCCTGGCCAACCTGGCCATGCTGACGGGCAACCTGGGCAACGCCGGGGGCGGCGTCAACCCCCTCCGCGGGCAGAACAACGTCCAGGGCGCCTGCGACATGGGCGGTCTCCCCAACGTCTTCAGCGGCTACCAGCCGGTCACCAGCGATGCGGTCATCCAGAAGATGGAGGCCGCCTGGGGCGTCACGGGACTTTCCAACAAGGTGGGGCTCAAGGTCACCGAAATGATCCCCAAGGCCCTCGAGGGCGAGCTCAAGGCCCTCTACATCATCGGCGAAAACCCACTGGTCTCCGACGCCGACCTGAACCACGTGGTCAAGGGCATCGACAACCTCGACTTCCTCGTGGTCCAGGACATCTTCATGACCGAAACCGCCAGGGCGGCCGACGTGGTGCTCCCCTCCGCCTGCTTCGCCGAGAAGGATGGCACCTTCTCGAATACGGAGCGGCGGATCCAGCGCGTCCGCAAGGCCGTCGACTCGCCGGGCGAGGCACGGGACGACTGGTGGATCACCACCCAGATCGCCAAGCGCATGGGCGTCGACATGGACTACGAGAACGCAGAAGCCATCATGGCGGAGATCGCCCAGGTCACCCCGTCCTACGGGGGCATCACTTACGACCGGATCGACTTCGAGGGGCTCCACTGGCCGTGCCCGACAGCGGACCACCCCGGGACCCCGATCCTCCACAAGGGCCAGTTCCCCATCGGCAGGGGCAATTTCCACGCCATCGACTTCACCCCGCCGGCGGAGTCGACGGACGAGGAGTATCCGCTCTACCTGACCACCGGCCGCGTGATCTACCACTATCACACGGGCACCATGACCCGGAAATCCGAAGGGCTGAACGAGCGGGTGCCGGAGAACTTCGTCGAAATCTCCAGCAAGGATGCAAAGGCTTTCGGGGTCTCCGACGGGGACACCATCGAGATCAGCTCCCGGCGCGGCAAGATCTCCGCCGTTGCCAAGGTCTGCACCACCGCCGTCTCCGGGACGGTCTTCATTCCGTTTCATTTTGCAGAATCAGCGGTCAACATGCTGACCAGCGCCGCCCTCGACCCGGTCTCCGGCATTCCGGAGTACAAGGTCTGTGCGGTGAAGCTGGCGGCAGCGCAGTAGAACGCCGCACCGGCCATACCAACGCCAAAACGGCAGCGCCCCCTGGGACGCTGCCGTTTTTATTTCAATCTCAACTTGAGGTGTTTTCCGGGTCCGGTTTCCGACCCTTTCGCCGTGCATCATCGTATCGATGCTTCGGTTCCGCGCCGGCGATTTCCGCCCGGCCCCGTTTTAGAAGGGCGAGGCGAAGGACTCCACCACGAAGGGGGAGCACCGGACGCCGATGCCGCCCTTGCGGATCCAGAGCTTCACCATGGTGACGTTCTCCCCTTCGATATTGACGATGGTGGGAAAATCCTCGACAAAGGTGATGTCCTCCGTCTTGAATTCATAATAGAAGTTGGTCTGGTTGTAGGGGTCCACGATGAGCACAACCTTGGCCTTGTCCACGGGGTGCCTCAGGGGAGATCCGATAAACGGGATGCTCTTCGCCTTCAGTTCTTCGATATTCGCTTTCTTCTTGTAGGGCTGGATCTCCAGCCGCTTCGCCTGCTGCAGAAACTTCGTCATGGTCATGCATGCACCTCCTTGCGCCTGTCGAAACGCTACTGCCGCATCATCATGGGCCCGGCAACCTCTTCCGCCTTTTCCTCCCCCAGCAGCAGGGAGACCAGCGAGAGTGCAAACTCGATGGCGGTGCCCGGGCCCTGGCTCGTTACGCACGGGCCGTCGACCACCACGCGCCGCCGGCCGGCATCCGGCTCCTCGTATCCGGGCAGATGGTCGCGGAAGGCCGGATGGCAGGTGGCCCTGCGCCCCTCGAGGAGCCCCCTTTCGTGGAGCACCACCGCCGGTGCGGCGCAGATGGCGCCATAGAGCCCCTGGGACGCCCGTTGGCGCTCCAGGATCCCGGCAAGCGCCTCCGAGTCCCGGAGATGCTCGGCCCCCGGGATGCCCCCGGGCAGGACCACCAGGTCGTAGGTATCATTCACACAATCGGAGATCTGTTTTTCGGCCACCAGCATCACGCCGCGGGAGGCGGTCACCTGGAGCCGGTCCATGACCGACGCCACCGTGACCGCGACACCGGCGCGGCGCAGGACGTCGATAATGCTGACTGCTTCAATCTCTTCGGTCCCGTCGGCAATGGGGACCAGCGCGGTTTTTGTCATCCGCTTCTCCTTTCCGGAAAAAATGGGATCATTTTCGTTCCAGGCCGGGCAGCGCCTGTTTCAAGCACATGCCGCCGTCTCCGGGACGTCATGCAGGACCCGGAACGCTTCGATCAGGGCGGCGGCCTCCCGTCGGGTGCGGACACGCGTAATGGACGCCCGGAAGCGGGTGCTGTTTCGCACCCCTTTCACAAACCACCCGAGGCGGCTGCGCATCATCCGACAGGCGGTCTCCTCTCCGAGATAGGCCACCGATGCATCCAGATATCGCATCATGGTGGAAATCCGATGGTCCAGGGTCACCTGCGCCGCCGGCTCGCCCCGCTCCAGTGCATGGATCTGGGAAAAGATCCATGGAGCCCCGATGGCGGCCCGCCCCACCATGACCGCATCGCAGCCGGTCTCCTCGCGCATTCGGAGGGCGTCCTCCGGGTCGACGATGTCGCCGTTGCCGATCACCGGGATCCCCACCGCGCGTTTGACGGCGGCGATCACCGACCAGTCGGCGAAGCCGCGGAACCCCTGTACCGCCGTCCGCGGATGGACCGCCACGGCATCAACGCCGCAGGCCTCGGCCATGCGGGCGATCTCCAGGGCCTGGTTGCCGGAGGGATCCCAGCCGCTGCGGATCTTGATGGTCAGGGGGATCCGGATGCGGCGGCGGACCGCCGTCAGGACGGCCCTGGCGGTCTCGGGCGTCCGCATGAGGGCCGCGCCCGAACCGGACTTCAGGATCTTTTTGACGGAGCATCCGAAGTTGATGTCCAGGATGTCCGCCCCTGCCGCCGCGACGATTTCCGCGGCATCGGCCATAACCCCGGGATCCGAGCCGAAAATCTGCACGGACAGCGGCTTCTCCCCGGGTGCGCTCTCCAGCATCCGGAGGGTCTTGTGGGCACCGTAGACCAGGCCGTTGGCGCTGATCATCTCCGAGACCACCAGCCCGCATCCGGCCGCCTTGGCCATCAGGCGATGGGGCAGGTTCGTGATGCCGGCCAGCGGCGCCAGCACCGTAGCATTCTTCAGGGCAACGGATCCGATCTTCATGCCGCCTCCCATCAGCGCTTCCGGTGGTCCTGGAACGAGATGACCTTCGTCTCCCTCTCCCCGGACTTTTTGGCGTCGGTCTTTTCCGACGGCGCCTTCTTCTCCGCTCCGGGGGCGTCCCGTTCCGGGTCTTCGGGACAGACCACCCGCTCCAGCCGCATCCGGTTGCCGTTCATGGTGAACTCCTCCCCGTCGATATAGGCTGTCCGGAGGATCCAGGTCACGGCCTGCAGCGGCACCTGCAGCATCAGCAGCTTGACATGGTACCAGTCGGGTTTGTGGTCCGCCTGGATGCTCTCGATCCGGGCGAAGGTCATGGGCTCCTCTTCGAAATATATCAGTACGACATCGTTTTCTGTGGTCATTGCTACCATCCATTGGCAAAAATATCATTACAACCTTTAATCATTGCACAACCCTGAAGAGATGTACAGCACGATTCTCTCACGATGGAAAGATGCCGCCATCCGCGTCCGCCGGCCAAAAATCAGATTGACAATCCAGAAAATATTTTGCAAAAGTAATAAGGATTGTTATTGAGGCGCCATGGCGGCGTTCCTTCCTGCCTTGGGGAATAAGGCAACCAACCAACACATATGGGGGAACCGATGAAAAAATCTTTGCCGGCAGCCCTGATCCTGCTCATCTGCCTTATCGGATTCAGCGGAGAACCGGCGGCCCAGGAGCCGACGTTCGAACAGATCAAGCGCATCGCCGAAAAGGGGCATGCCATCGCGCAGTACAAAATGGCCACCATCTACTTCAATGGCAACGGCGTCCCCAAAAACAACGCCGAAGCCATGAACTGGTATCTCCGTGCGGCCAACCAGGACTACACCATCGCCCAGTACAACCTCGGCGTCATCTACCAGAGCGGCAACGGCGCCGCCAAAGACTTCGCCAAGGCCCTGAACTGGTACCAGAAGGCCGCAGAGAAGGGATTTGCCGGCGCCCAGAACAAGCTGGGCATGATGTATGAAAAGGGGCAGGGTGTTCCCAGAAACTATGCCGAAGCCATGAAATGGTACCTGAAAGCCGCTGAACAGAACTATGCCGCGGCCCAGTACAACCTTGCGCAGATCTACTTCCATGGGCGGGGGATCCGGAAAGACAACGTCAAGGCCTATGCCTGGTGCGCCCTGGCCGCTGCCAACGGCCACTTCGCAGGGAAGAATTACCTGACGCTGATTGAATCCAAGATGAAACCCGCCCAGATCAAACGGGCCCAGGCCGAAGCCGCAGGCCTCCATTCAAAATACAAAAAGTCCTGATCGCCGGCAGCTGGCACCGTCCACCCGACAGGGCGGCCGGTGCAGGGAAAAACGACCCTTGCGATTTCCGCCGCCGATACTCGGCGGCGCAGGATACCCGCGACCGGAGGCGCCCCATTCCGGCACGACACCCGCGAAAACATGATCCATCCGGTGGAATCATTCAATTTCTTCTTGATTATCCTACCATATGGCCGTAAAACACATTATGGGTTTGACAATTTTATAAGAAAAAGGCATGTTCCCATATGATGCCATTATCGGGTATTGAACAGATGAAGGGTATCCCGAAAGGATATCAGGTCCGTGCGGCATCCATCGGGGACGAGGGGCGTCCTGTGGTTGTTAGGTTCACACAGGCATGTAATTCTCATACATAACACTATGGCGGAGGGAGGTGATCGGCGAACCTTATCACTTGCAGCACCCAAGGATGGAAACAGAGGATTATTTACGTTAAGGAGGAAAAGAGATGAAAAAAATTATTATTATGGTTATGTCTGTTGCAGTTGCGCTGGCAGTGGCCCTGCCCGCATCTGCCATTGAATTGAGCCCTGATGCGGCCAATATTCCGTCCGTCTTCGGATCGGTAGCGGACGGAGAGGTCGTTTACAAAGGCAAGTCCACCGGGTTTTCCCCGGCGACCATCAACGACATTCTGGCCGCATACGGCCTGGAAATGTCCCCCGAGGCCGCCGCTGATGTTCCGGCAGGCTACGCCAAAGTGGTCGATGACACCGTGGTCTTCGGCGATAAATCCACCGCCTACACCCCCGAGGACTACCACAGGATCTTCACCGCCTACGGCCTGGAACTCTCCCCTGAAGACGCCGCCGCCATTCAGGGTGCGACCAACTACTGCAAGGTCGTCGACGGCGAAATCATCTTCGGCGATAAATCCACCGCCTACAGCGCCGCGGAGCTGAGCCAGATCCTGGCCGCCTACAAGCTCCCGGAAGTAATCGTCATGGAGACCGAGTGCGTCGACGCTGACGGCGACACCGTCTGTGATGAAGTCGACGTCTGCAACAACACCCCGAAGGGTGTTGAGGTGGACGAAAGAGGCTGCTGGGTCCTGGAGCAGACCTACCTGTTTGATTTTGACAAGGCGGAAGTCAAGCCCGAATTCTATCCGCTGATGGACCGCATCGCCGGTATCCTGGACAACAACCCCACCATGACCCTCCAGCTCGAGGGCCATACCGATTCCATCGGTACGGAAGCATACAACCAGGGCCTGTCGGAAAGACGCGCCAATGCCATCAAGAATGCGCTCATGGAGCGGAACGGTGTCAGCGCCGACCGCATCAATGCCGTTGGCTTCGGCGAAGAGAAGCCCATCGCCACCAACGAGACCGCAGAAGGCCGCCAGCTGAACCGTCGGGTGGAGCTGACACCGATCTGGTAAGTCGCCTGGCCCTGCGCTGATCGACGAAAAAAAGAAACCTCCATTCGGTGCCTGCAGCGCACCGGGTGGAGGTTTTTCTTTTTGGCGGCAGCGCTGCATCCGCCCGTCCCGCGTCAGGCAACGCCCGAAAACATCACCTGCCCCGTCTTCTGGGTGCTGTATCCCCCCAGGGCCTTGACGCGGTCCTTGAACGCCGCCGAATGGATGGTCTCCAGCAGGACCGTCATGGGCCTCCAGTCCATATACGCCTCGGGAATGATCAGGTCGTACTGCTCCGTCACCACCGGGATGAAATCGAGGTGGAGCGCCCTGGCGGCGGCGTAGATGCCGAGGCCGACATCGGCGGCCCCGCTCAACACCGCCGCGGCCGTGGCCATGTGGGTGAACTCTTCGTCGGCATACCCCGCGATCCGCGCCGGATCGATGCCGAGCTGGGCCAGGCGGTAGTCGAGGAGGATACGGGTTCCCGAACCGCCCTGGCGGTTGACAAAGCGGATATCATCGCGGACCAGGTCCTCGATGTCCCGGATGTCCTTGGGGTTTCCGCGACCCACGATCAGGCCCTGATCGCGGAAGACCAGGTTGACGATTCTCACCTCCACCCCCGACAGAAAGCGACGGACATAGGAGATGTTGTAGGAGCCGTCTTCGATGTCGAGGAGGTGCGCCCCCGCCAGGTGGCACACGCCCCGCTTGATCGCCATCAGCCCCCCCATGCTGCCGACATGGCTCGACGAGAGGGTGATCTCCCCGTCTCCCTCCGCCCGGAGCTGATCGGCCAGCACATCAAGGGTGTTGTCATGGCTTCCCACCACCACCAGGGTCTTTTCGATCGATCCGAGGGGGCGCAGCAGGGAGGCCGTGACCGTTTCGTTCTCCTTGACGCCCTCCAGGTGGTTGGGGATGCGGATGATGCCGTCGGCTTCGGTGATGGTGGTGATGCTCCCCGCCCCACGGGGAAGGGGCGTCGCTACGATGCGGTCCCCCACCTTGCCCAGCTTGACCCTCAGGAACTCCTCGACGCCGAGCTTGGAGGGAATCTTCCGGGTCGTCTCCACCGGCGCTGTCGGGCGCTCGGGCTCGGCAAGCCCCAGCATGCGGCAGATCAGCGGCCCCACAAACTGTTCGAAGGCGACGATCATGGAGACCGGATATCCGGGCATCCCGATCACCGGCGTCCCCTGGACCCGGCCGATGAGCAGCGGTTTGCCCGGCATGATGGTCACCCCGTGCACCAGCACCTCGCCCCGGGCCTCGATCACCGCGCGGGTGAAATCCTCGGATCCGGCCGAGGAGCCGCCCACCGTGAGCACCATGTCCGCACCGCCGTCCACCGCCGCGGCCACCGCCCGGGAGATGGCCTCCAGGTCGTCCCGGAGGGTGTCGTGCCGGACTGCTTCGCCGCCCCACTCCCGGACCATGCTGCTCAGCACGAAGGAGTTGGACTCGAGCACCTGGCCCGGCTGAAGATCCGCGAGGTCGGCATGCCGCCAGTCGACCAGCTCCGACCCCGTGGGCATCACCACGACCGAGGGCTTTTTCCGCACCGGCACCGAAAAAATCCCCCCGCCGATGAGGGCGCCGACGCAGTAGGGCGTAATGCGGTGGTGGCGCGGGAAGAGCAGCTCGGTGGCGACGATGTCCTCCCCCAGCTTCCGGATGTTTTGCCACGGGAATGCCGGCGCCTCGATCTCCAGGGTCGCCTCGTCGACAGGGTTGAGGTTCTCCACCATGATGACGGCGTCGGTCCCCGGGGGGAGCGGGTGCCCGGTATTGACCCAGAAGGCGTCTTTGCCGACGGTGAGGGTCTTGGGCCGGGTTTCCGCAGCACCGAAGGTTCCGGCTGCTTCAACGGCGACGCCGTCCATGGCGGCCGCATGGAAATTGGGGGAGGAGATCCGGGCGAAGACCGGCGCTGCCGTCACCCGGCCGACCCCCGCGTCGGGCGGGATGTGCTCCACCGCCGTGGTGCCGACGCCGGGAAATGCCTCGAACAGGATCCGGCGGGCCTCCGCCAGGGTCCGCTTCTTCAAATAGATGTTGCGTTTGGATGCCATATCGTCTCCTGAAGGCGCCGGAAACGCCGGCGCGCCGGCGCCATCATCATAGTGGTGTTGGAAAAGAAAAATACGATCTTAGAGCGGGAGCACCTGCACCGCCGTCCCCTTTTCCATCCCTTCGACGTCGCGGTCGATGCGGATGAGGCCGTCGGCCCGGACCATGGTGTGGATCAGGCCCGACTTCCCCAGGATGGGCTCCGCACCCAGCCCGCCTTCCCCCGCCGTCAGCCGGACCCGAACGTAATCGACGCGGCCCTGGGCAGAGGCGAGGTTGCGCGTCAGGCGGGCGGGGATGCGCAGATCGGGCATCCCGGATGCCGCCAGACCGGCCATGTGGTCGATGAAGGGCCGGACCACCACCGCAAAGACGACCATGGCCGAGACCACATGGCCCGGCAGGCCCCAGAAGGGTTTATCGTCGACCGACGCAAGGATGGTGGGCTTGCCCGGGCTGATGGAGATGCCGTGGACCAGCACCCGGGATTGCGGCAGGGATTCGAGGACATCGATGGTGTAGTCCCGGGTGCCGACCGAGCTGCCGCCGGAGACCAGCACCATGTCCGATTCGGAAAGCGCCCGGCGGCAGGCTTCGCGCAGGTCGTCCCGCCGGTCGGGGATGATGCCGTAGGTCTTCGGCACGGCGCCGGCCCGACGGACCCAGCCGGCCAGGGAATAGGTGTTGACGTCCCGGATCTGGCCCTGCCTGGGCATCCGGTCGATGGGGACCACCTCATCGCCGGTGGAAATGATGCCCACCACGGGACGCCGAAAGACCCGCACCGACTCCCGGCCCAGGGCCGAGAGGACCCCCATCTCCTGGGGCCGGATCCGTCGGCCGCGGTCCAGGACCGTCTCGCCCCGCTGGAAGTCCTCGCCCACATCGACCACGTGCTGCCCCGGCGCGACACTCTTGTAGACCTCGATGACCGTGTCGTCCAAGGCCTCGGTGTGTTCGATCATGACGACGGCGTCCGCGGCGTCGGGGAGCATGCCGCCGGTGGAGATCCGGGCCGCCTCCCCCGGGCCCACGGAGAAGTCGGGCACATCCCCCATGCGGATCGTCCCCTTGACGTTCAGGTAGGCCGGACTGCCCTCGGAGGCCCCGAAGGTGGCACCGGCCCGAACGGCATATCCGTCCATGGTCGTCCGCCGGAAATCCGGCAGGTCGATGTCCGAGACCACCGCCTCCGCCAGGATCCGATCGAGGGTCTCGTCCGCCGGGACCGTCTCATCCGCCACCGTCCCGAAGCCGGTGGCCAGCGCTGTCACCTGGTCGATGTCCATGACCTTGAAAAAATCCTTCATCATCCCCTCTTCACGATTCGCCGTGCTGCCGCGCCGGCCGGCTATTCCTCAAAAGTGAGCTCATCGGGCCATTCCCGGTCGTGTCCATCCATGGGGCCTTTCCGGCAGGCATCCACCACCAGCCGCCGGCCCCGGAGGACCATGTCCCGCCCGGGATCGACATTGTTGAAGATCTTCCAGAGCATCAGGGACCCGTCGTCCAGGTCGATCTCCCGGTCGAAGAGGACGAGGATGTTGAAGTCGGAGAGCGCAGGCCGCTCCAGGAGCATCTCTGCGATGGCGCGCCCCCCGCGATCTTCCGCCTTCTCCACGGCAAGGGCCAGGATGCGGTTCTCCCCGGCGCCGTCGGCCGGCCGGCCGGGAAAGAGAGGACGGACGTCCGCCACCCAGGGGATCTCCGTCGGCAGCCGCTCCCGAAGCACATCACCGTCGGCTGCCGCCGATCCCCCGCTCCTGTCATCGGCGCCTGCGGGGCTGCGGGGCGGCTCCCCCGGAAACCGCTCGGTCAGGTCGAGGCCGATCTTGTTGCCGAAGTTGGGAAAGGGGGAGGAATGGTCGAGGACGTCCAGCACCCCCTTGGTCAGGGTGATGTCCGAGGTGACGTCGAAGCGCGTCAGGAGCGCCGTGATGATCTCCCCGGGATTCGTGAGGTCGACGGTCCGGTCCATGACGGTGATGGCCTTGCAGAAGCTCATCTGCCCCTGTCCCCAGAGGCCGCTCATGACCTTCTGGGCATGGCCCGGATACTCCTTGTCGATGGCGACGACGACGATGTTGTGAAAGACCCCCTCCCAGGGAAGCCAGTAGTCGACCACCTCGGGAAAGACCGTCTGGAGCATGGGCAGGAACATCCGCTCCGTCGCCTTGGCCAGATAGCAGTCCTCCATGGGGGGCCGCCCCACCAGGGTGGCGTTGTAGACCGGATCCCGACGATGGGTGATGGCCGTGACGTGGAAGACGGGATACAAATCCGCCAGGGAGTAGTACCCCGTGTGGTCCCCGAAGGGGCCCTCCACCCGGAGCTCATCCGGGTCGACATATCCCTCCAGCACGAATTCGGCCTCGGCCGGCACCGAGAGGTCGACGGTCACGCACGGGGCCATGACCACGGGGCGCTTCCGGATGAAACCGGCCAGCATCATCTCGTCCACCCCGCGGGGGAGGGGCGCGGTGGCGGCGTAGATGGTCGCCGGATCCGCGCCGATGGCCACGGCCACGGGCATCCGGCGCCCCTGCCTTCGGTACTCGTTGTAATAATGGGAGCCGTCCTTGTGGATATGCCAGTGCATCCCGGTGGTGTTCCGGTCGAAGATCTGCATCCGGTACATCCCCACATTCCGTTTGCCCGTCTCCAGGCTCCGGGTCACCACCATTGGCAGCGTGATGAAGGGGCCCCCGTCCTGGGGCCAGCAGTGGAGCACGGGCAGCATGGAGAGGTCGACCTGGTCCCCGGTCCGAACCACCTCCTGGCAGGGCGGCGTCTTCCCCTTGAAGGTCCGCGGGAAAAATTTCGAGACCTCGATGGCCCGGGGAATGACGTTGATGGCCTCCTTGAAGCTCCGGGGCGGGTCGAACTCCATAAACTCCTTGATCCGTCGGCCGGGCTCGTCGAGGTCGGTCACCTCCAGGGCCATGCAGATGCGCTTCATGCTCCCGAAGATGTTGGTGGCCACCGGGAAGGCCGATCCCTCGACCTTCTCGAAGATGAGCGCTTTGCCGCCCCCGGGCGCCTTCGACTCCTCATCCGTGATCTTGCTGATCTCGAGATGCGGGGAGACCGGCTGCGTGATGCGGCGCACCTCCCCCGCCCCCTCCAGGGCCGCCAGAAAATCCCTCAGGTTCCTATACAAGGTCCTTGTCCCCCCATCGTTTCGTCAGGTCGTTGTCGATGTCGAGCTGGTCCAGGGTGCGGGCCACGGTCCCGTCGACGATGTCCATCAGGCTCTCCGGCCGGGTGTAGAAGCCCGGGCACGGGGGCATGATGGTCGCCCCGGCCAACAGCGTTCGCTGCATGTTCTTCAGGTGGATCAGGTTGAGGGGCGTCTCCCGGGTCATCAGGACCAGGGGGCGCCGCTCCTTGAGGCAGACGTCCGCCGCCCGGTGGATCAGGCTGTCTGCGATGCCCGATGCCACGGCGCCCAGGGTTTTCATGGAGCATGGCGCGATGACCATCCCGTCATGGCGAAACGAACCGCTGGCCGGCGGCGCGAAGAGATCGTTGACATCGTGATGGTAGAGCCGCGCGTCCCAGTGGAATTCGACGCCCTGCCGCCGAAGATAGTCATCAAAGGGCCCGCCGTCATAGTCCGCCTCGTGCCGCAGCACGGCGGCGCCGGCCCTGGAAACGACCAGGTAGACCTCGACGGGCCGCGCGAGCAGGGCCTTCAAAAGGCGTATGCCGTAGACCACCCCCGTTGCACCACAGATGGCAACCACGACGGTCCGCTTCCGCTCCTGTTTCTTCATGGAATCCTCCGGATCAGCTCATCTGCCGCAACCCCTGCCAGAAGCGTCAGGGATATGAGGCTGTTGACGTGAAAAAAAGCGATATGGACGCGGCTCAGGTCATGGGGGTCGATCAGCCAGTGCTCGAAGACGAGCAAAAGCCCGATCAGCCCCACCGCCAGGAGAAAGCCCCCGGTCATATGAAAGACGAAATAGAGCATCAGAAACGACAGGTAGGCCACGGCATGGATCGCCCGCGCCGCCTGGAGCGCCCTCGGGACGCCGAATCGCGCCGGAATGGAAAAGAGCCCCTGGGCCCGGTCGAAATCGACATCCTGGCAGGCGTAGAGAATGTCGAACCCGGCGATATAGGCCAGGAGCGCCAGCGAAAGCCACAGGATCCCCCCCGAAAAATCGTCGGTGACGGCGATCCAGGTCGCCAGCGGGGCCAGGGAGATGGCAAAGCCCAGGTAGAGATGGGCAAGCCAGGTGAATCGCTTGGTGTAGGAATAGAGGAAGAGCACGCCGAGGACCGGCACCGACAACAGCAGCGGCAGGCGCCCCAGCATGCCCGCGGCCAGGATGAATACCCCCGAAAAGAAGGCGACAAAGGCCGCCGCCGCCGTCTTGGAGAGGCGCCCGGCCGGGATCTCCCGCGTTGCCGTACGGGGGTGCCGGGCGTCGAATGCGACATCGGTGATCCGGTTGAACCCCATGGCCGCAGACCGGGCCCCCACCATGGCCGCCAGGATCCAGAAAATCTGGGCGGCGGTGATCTCCTGCTCCCGGCCCGCCAGCACCAGGGCCGAGAGGGCGAAGGGGAGGGCGAAGACCGTGTGGCTGAAGCGGATCATGCGGCCGTACACCCCGGCCCGGGCCGCAAGGGCCGCCAGCGGGTCCAGGATCCAGCGACGCCGCGATGCGAGGTGGATGCTGTTTCGGATCATCACAGGCCGACACCGGGGATGGCTTCGCCGCAGTCCGGGCAGGCCCCGTGCTTCAGGCGATTCTCGACGACGCGAAATCCCTGCCGGAGGATGACGGCGCTGCCGCAGGCCGGACACACCGTATCCTCCCCGCCGCTGCCGGGCACATTGCCCAGATAGATGTACCGGAGCCCTGCGGCCGCGCCGATCTCCCGTGCAGCCTTCAGGGTCTCCACCGGCGTCGGGGGCCGGTCCGTCAGCCGATAGCATGGATGGAAGCGGCTGATATGCCAGGGGGTATCGGGGCCAAGCTCGGTACAGACAAAGCCGGCAAGGGCTTCGAGCTCCGCCGGTGCGTCGTTAAGGCCGGGGATGACCAGGGTGGTGACCTCCAGAAAAATGCCGGCGGCCTTGAGCGCCTTGAGGGTCTCCAGGACCGGCGCCAGCCTGGCGCCGCAGTAGGTTTTGTAGAACTCCTCACTGAACCCCTTCAGGTCGATATTGGCGGCGTCGAGGACCGGCGCCAGCATCTCCACCGCCGCCGGGGTCATGTACCCGTTGCTGACAAAAACGTTCCGGATGCCCTGCTGCCGTGCGATCCGGGCCGTGGCCAGGGCCATCTCGAAATAGATCGTGGGCTCGGTATAGGTGTAGGCGATGCTGCGGCAGCCGCCCGCCTCGGCGGCCGCTGCCACCGACTCGGGGGAGGCGGTTTCGCCGAGGATCCTCCCGCCGTGGTCGGCAGGCAGCTGGGCGATATCCGCATTCTGGCAGAACCGGCAGGAAAAATTGCAGCCGACGGTCGCAATGGAGTAGGAGCGGCTGCCCGGCATGACGTGGAAGAGGGGCTTTTTCTCGATGGGGTCGATGTGACGGGCGATGAGCTTCCCATACACCAGGGTGTCGAGGCGCCCCTCCCGGTTTTCCCGGACCTGGCAGATCCCCCGGCGGCCCGGCTTGATGACGCATCGGTGGTGGCACAGCCCGCATCGGACCTTGCCCTCCTTCAAGGGTTCATACAGCAGTGCTTCCATGGTGAGGCCTCCATTGGACGCTGGCCAGGCCCGTCAGCGTGCCTTCAAAAAGTTTCGTCCGGCATTTGAGCCGAAGCGGCCGGGTTCTGAAACGCGGCACCAGCGAGACGCCCACGCCGACATAGGATGCGACGGGGGACTTGCAGATCAGATGTATCGTTCGCCGGCGCCGGAGGATCAGCCCGAGGGGATTGGGAAAGCGGCTCAGCGAGCGCCAGGTGACCGGCACCTCCCCCGCCATATCGTGAATCAGCCGCTTGAGCTCCCACACGGAGAAGAAGCGGGCGCCGCTGTAGCGGTTTTGGATGAAGACCCGCTGGGCCCGGATGCCCGACACCAGGGTCGAGTGGCGGTTCAGAAATCCGATAAAGACCCGGTCCTTGGTGACCCGGAAGATCTCTTCCATGGCCTTCTCGGGATCATCGACGAATTCGAGGGTGCCGGCGACGGCGGCGTAGGTGAAATGGTTGTCGTCAAAGGGCAGATCCTCCGCCACCCCCTGATGCAGCTCCGCGTGATGCCCCACGCTCTGAGCGGCGATGTCGAGCATGCCCGGCGAGGGATCAAGCCCCGATACGCGAAGCCCGGCTTCGAGCAGCGCCTTCATCGAACCTCCGGTGCCGCATCCGACGTCCAGAACGCTCTCCCCGCGAAGCGGTGCCAGCAGCCGCAACATCAGCCGGTGCTCCATCTGGATGTCCGCCTGATTGCCGGGCCGGTTCTGCCAACGCTCGTACGCTTTGGCCTCATTATATGAAAACACACGCCCCATAATCGCAACCGGTCCTCAACCCCACACCGCAGTCATCCCCCCGGTGCCATGATCTGGAAGTATATAAAAACATAAGCGTTATATATAGACCAGGCAATGGATCCCCGCAACTCTTTTTCAGGAACGCCGGCGGCCCGCGGCCATCACAGTTTCGTTGTTTCTGAATCCGCCAAAAACATTTTTGTGCCAAGTGTGCCCTTTCCCCGAGACCGCGGCAGGCCGGTACAGTGAGTGCCGCTCCTTCCGCCCCGAAGCGCCGTTGTGCCTCCGGCGGCGCCATTGACGGGTGCGGGAGGACCCCGGCAGCGCAGGAGCGCCCAACGGGCTTCCTCCCTGGCATCCTTGTTGCAGCGCCTCTATCACAATTGCCAAGTTTCGTTCCATTTCTGCAACCCCCAGGCATGCAGCCCCGCTGAGGAGTAGGCCATGAACACCCCGAAACAGCAGATCCATATCATCGATTCAACCCTGCGGGACGGCGAACAGGCCCCCGGCGTCGCCTTCAATCGGCAGGAAAAGCTGGCCATCGCCGACATGCTGGCCGCCGTCGGCGTCGACGAGATCGAGGTCGGCACGCCGGCCATGGGGCCCTCGGAGCGGCAGGTCATCCGGGAGATCCGCACCCTTGGCCTGCCCTGCCGCCTGACCTGCTGGTGCCGGGCGCTCGACAGGGACCTGGAATTGGCCGAACGCTGCGGCACCGGCAGCGCCCACATCAGCTTTCCGGTTTCGGAGATCCATATGAAAGCCTTGAAGACCACCCCGGCGGCGGTGCTTGCACGAATGGCGGCGCTGGTGCACCGGGCGCGCACGCTGTTTGACCACGTCTCCGTCGGCGCCCAGGACGCCACCCGGGCGGAGCCCGGCTTCCTGAAGTCCTTCGCGGCCCGGGCCGCCGCCGCCGGGGCCGGGCGCATCCGCATCGCCGACACCGTCGGCATCGCCACGCCGGGCGCCGTGCATCGGATGATCCAGGCCCTGGATGCCGGCACGGTTGGCATTGCCGTTGAATTCCATGCCCACAACGATCTCGGCATGGCGAACGCCAACGCCGTTTCCGCTGCAGAGGCCGGCGCCGCAGCCCTGAGCGTCACCGTCAACGGCATGGGGGAGCGCGCGGGAAACGCCGCCCTCGAGGCCGTCGGCACCGCCCTCGCCTTCGCCACCGGCCACCCCTGCACCATCTCGCTTCCAGACCTCCTGCCCCTGTGCCGATATGTCGCAGACGCCGCGGGCCGCCCCATCGCTGTGGATCAGCCGGTGGTGGGCCGGGCGGCATTTCAGCATGAATCCGGGATCCACTGCGACGGCCTCATCAAGGACCCCCGGACCTATCAGCCCTTCCCGGCGCGCGCCTTCGGACGGAAAGAGATGGATCTCGTCCTCGGCAAACACAGCGGCCGCCGTGCGGTACAGCACCTCCTGTCGCGCCTTGGGCATGCCGGCGGCCGCATGGACGCCGAAAGGCTCCTGCCGGAGATCCGGCGCCGCGCCGAAATGAAGGGCGGACCCATCTCCGGAAAAGACCTTGCCGAACTTTGCCGCCATATGTCTGCAGCGCCTGTTTAAAAAGCACCGTTTTGGCCCAATCAAGCAGGTCCTCAGGGATTCGCCCGGCCGGGCAGTGACCCCGGCGGCGCACACGCATTCCCCACACCGCCGGCAGCGCCGCCCAGGATTCATTCCCCCGAAACACTGAATAGTGCCATTTCCCTTAATGATACATAAATGATTATTTTAGGATAGCAATATACATATATGTATTTTTATACATTTTTGTCTATTTTTTCCAAGCGCTCGCTCATAAAATTTTAATAAGTTTTATTAGAATGTTACATTTTTTTCATCCCAAATATTCGCTTTGGCACCGTTGGTGCAGAGTACGTTCACCAGAAAACGCGCTCCAAGAAGGCGCGACAGTCAACCATCTTTCACAAGGGAATTATCCGAAGGAGCAATTGAGGACATGAGAAAAGTAGCCATTTACGGAAAAGGCGGTATCGGCAAATCCACCACCACCCAGAACACGGTCGCCGGTCTGGCAGAGATGGGCCACAAGGTCATGGTCGTGGGATGCGACCCCAAGGCCGACTCCACACGACTTCTGTTGGGCGGCCTCGCCCAGAGAACGGTGCTCGACACCCTCCGGGAGGAAGGCGAAGACGTGGAGCTGGAGGACGTCCGCAAAGTCGGCTTCGGCAGCGCCCTCTGCACCGAGTCCGGCGGGCCCGAACCCGGCGTGGGATGCGCCGGCCGCGGGATCATCACCTCCATCAACCTGCTGGAGCAGCTGGGGGCCTACGCCGACAGCGAAGCCCTCGACTACGTCTTCTACGACGTCCTCGGCGACGTCGTGTGCGGCGGATTCGCCATGCCCATCCGCGAAGGCAAGGCCCAGGAGATCTACATTGTCGTCTCGGGCGAGATGATGGCCATGTACGCCGCCAACAATATCTGCAAAGGGATCGTGAAGTTCGCCGAGGCCGGCGGCGTCCGCCTGGGCGGCCTGATCTGCAACAGCCGCAAGGTCGACAACGAGCAGGAGATGATCATGGCCCTGGCCGACAAGCTCGGCACCCAGATGATCCATTTCGTTCCCCGGGACAACATGGTTCAGCGGGCCGAGATCAACCGAAAGACCGTCATCGAGTACGACCCGAAGCATTCCCAGGCGGATGAGTACCGCGCCCTGGCGAAAAAAATCGACGCCAACGACATGAAGATCATCCCGACCCCACTGGAGATCGATGAACTCGAGAAGCTGCTCATCGAATACGGCATCGCCGCATAACCGGAAGCCAAGATACCACTTGTTACCCATAGAGGAGAAAAAAGCACCATGATTATGCTCAGATCCATCGTCAGACCGGAAAAAGTCGACAACGTCCTGGCCGCCCTCATGGAGGCCGGATTCCCCGGCGTGACCAAGATGTCCGTCGTCGGCCGTGGAAAACAGCGCGGCATCAAGATCGGCGAGATCACCTACGACGAGATCCCCAAGGAGCTCCTCCTGACCGTCGTCCCCGACCAGGACAAGGACTTCGCCATCAAGACCATTATCAACGCGGCGAGAAGCGGCGACAAAGGCGCCTTTGGCGACGGCAAGATCTTCGTCGTCCCGGTCGAGGAGTCCTACACCATCAGCTCCGGCATCAAGCAGAATGCCGACGGCACGACGGAAGAGGTGGAGATATGAAAGAGGTAATGGCCATCGTCCGGATGAACATGATGAACCAGACCAAATGCGCCCTCGCCGAGGCCGGCATCTCGTCGATCACCGCCCGGGATTGCCTCGGGCGCGGCAGGGGACTTGTCGACATGAACCTCCTGGAGGGCGCGGAGAAAGGCTACGAGGAGGCGATTTCCCAGCTGGGGCAGAGCTCCCGGCTCATCCCCAAGCGCGCCATGATCATCGTCGTGCCCGACAAGCTGGTGGACAAGACCGTCAAGACCATCATCCAGGTCAACCGGACCGGCAAATCCGGCGACGGCATGGTCTTCGTGATGCCCTGCATGGACGCCGTGCGGGTCCGCACCGGCGAAAAAGGCAACAGTATCCTGGACGATGTCTGAACCGGTCGTCCCGCGATGTGAACCAGAAGAAAACCGAACCGAAAAACCCTCCCAAAGGAGAACGGCACCATGGCAAAACCCGCCGCAGACGACAAAAAGAAACTGGAACTGGACGGGCTGAACCCGGAAAAGGTCAAGGAGGAGCTCCTCGCCAGCTACCCGACCAAGGTGGCCCGGAAACGGGCCAAGCAGATCATCGTCAACAAAATCGAACCCGGGGAAGAGGTCCCCGTCATCCAATCCAACGTCCGGACCGTTCCCGGCCTCATCAGCCAGCGGGGCTGCTGCTACGCCGGATGCAAGGGCGTGGTCCTTGGGCCGACCCGGGACATCGTCAACATCACCCACGGCCCCATCGGGTGCGGCTTCTACTCGTGGCTGACCCGGCGGAACCAGACCGATTCGTCCACCACGCCCGACGGCCATAACTTCATGACCTACTGCTTCTCCACGGACATGCAGGACGAGGAGATCATCTTCGGCGGGGAGAAGAAGCTGATGCGGGCCATCGAGGAGGCCTATGAGGCATTTGCGCCCCGGGCGATCTCCATATCAGCCACCTGCCCGGTGGGCCTCATCGGGGACGATATTCACCAGGTCGCCAAGCAGGCGTCCCAGAAGCTGGGTATCCCGGTGCTGGCTTTTAGCTGCGAGGGATACAAGGGCGTGAGCCAGTCGGCGGGGCACCATATCGCCAACAATAAACTGATGGCCGAGGTAGTGGGCACCGGCGAGATGGAGGAAACAAAGCCCTACAGCATCAATATGCTGGGGGAATACAATATCGGCGGCGACGAGTGGGAGATATCCCGGGTGCTCCAGAAGGTCGGCTACAATGTCATCACCACCATGACCGGCAATTCGGTCTACGATGAGATCAGCCAGGCCCACCACGCGGACCTCAATCTGGTCCAGTGCCACCGGTCCATCAATTATATCGCCGATATGATCGAGACCAAGTACGGGCTGCCCTGGATCAAGGTGAATTTCATCGGGATGGAAGCCATGAACCAATCCCTGCGGGATATGGCAAAGTACTTTGACGACCCCGCCCTCATCGCCAGGACCGAAGCGGTGATAGCCGAGGAGACCGCGGCCATCAAGGATGAAATGGAATTCTACAAGAAGATGTGTGACGGCAAGACCGCCGTACTGTTTGTAGGCGGCTCCAGGGCCCACCATTACCAAGGGCTTCTCAGAGAGATCGGCATTGAGACCGTGGCGGCGGGGTATGAATTTGCCCACCGGGACGACTACGAAGGCCGGGATGTGATCCCGGACATCAAGATCGACGCAGACAGCCGCAATATCGAGGAACTGGATGTGAAACAGGATGAAAAGATGTACCGGCTGCGGCTGTCCAAGGAAAAGTACGAGGAGCTGCAAAAGGAGATCCCCTTGAGCAGTTACCCGGGACTCATGACCGAGATGGAGGACGGCACCGTGGTGGTGGACGATCTCAATCATTATGAGACCGAGATGCTGGTAAAGGCGTTAAAACCCGCATTTTTCGGATCGGGGATCAAAGACAAATATATAATCCAGAAGATGGGGGTGTACTCCAAGCAGATGCATTCCTATGACTACAGTGGCCCCTACGCGGGCTACCAGGGTGCGGTGAATTTCGCAAAGGATGTGGCGGCGGGTATCCACACCCCTGCATGGAGCTATGTCATGCCCCCCTGGAAGAAAGAGCCCTCCCTGGTGGGAAAAGTGGTAGAGGAAGGA